>DASSFG010000435.1:0-6208 GCA_035694685.1 Pirellulales bacterium | reverse complement strand
CGTGAAAGAGTAACGGCTTGGACGGCCATCTTTTTGATTGGACAGCGATACGATAAGGATGTTCAGTATTGCAGCCCACGCGACCTGTGATAGGATTTGGTTAGCGATGCGGCCGATTGGCGAATGTCGCCGAGCAATCGGCAGAGGCTTCGCCCGGTTAGACAGATCCTCGCAGCAATGAGGAATACGGCGTGATCGGGGCTCCGGTCGGCCCAATACGGACTAACCGTCGGCCGCATGGCGAAGTTTAGCGACGAGTCTATTTCGGACCTTCCAACCCTATAGGAGGCTGAAATGCAAGAACCACCTGGCTCGTTGGCCTGAGGCGTTTGAGCGAGCCCGCTGAACACCTCAAGCGATTAGCACACTTTTATTTGGACACCCCTCGCGCCGAGCCCGGCCTGAGGGGTTTTTTATTGGCTCACCAGTTCTAGCCGGGCTTGTGGTCCGGACCCATTTCTGACGATAATATTGACTGCCAACGCGAAATGACGACAATGATGGTAATGTTAGTCGTGTTTTCGTCCGCTCCTATGCGTCTTTTCGTTCCCCATTTGCAGATTTCATGTCTGACGAAGTAAAACTGAGCCCCGTCGAGGCGATCAAGGCCGAAAGCAAGCATTTGCGCGGGCAGATTGCCAGCGAGTTGGTCGATGGCCAAGATTTTTTCGGCAAAGAGAGCATTCAACTCCTCAAGCACCACGGCACCTATCAGCAGGACGACCGCGATCACCGCGCTCACAAGACCGCCGGGAAGTCGAGC
The DNA here is from genome assembly GCA_035694685.1 of Pirellulales bacterium. Classification (GTDB taxonomy): domain Bacteria; phylum Planctomycetota; class Planctomycetia; order Pirellulales; family JAICIG01; genus DASSFG01. Next base: position 5,445 of record DASSFG010000435.1, on the reverse strand, counting down.
AAAGCGTTCATCTTCATGGTTCGTACTCGCGTGCCGGGCGGCAAGCTGACCAGCGATCAACTGCTGGCTGAGCTCGATCTTTGCGACGAGTTGGGCAACACCACCCTGCGCTGCACAAGCCGGCAAGGCTTGCAGCTTCACGGCGTGGTCAAAGAGAACCTCAAGTCGGTAATCGCCCGGATCAACGAAGTGCAGCTCACTACGCTCGCCGCCTGCGGCGACGTCGAGCGCAACGTCATGTGCTGCCCCGCTCCGCACCATTTCGACCCGGTGCACGCAGAGCTGCAGAGCCTGGCCGACCGCCTCGCTGAACACTTAGCGCCGCGCACCCGGGCGTATCACGAAATCTGGCTGAAAGACCCGCAGAGCGGCGAAGAGCGGCTCGTGGCGGGCGGGCCAAACGGTCATGAGGTCGAGCCGATTTACGGCCCGACGTATTTGCCTCGCAAGTTTAAGACGGCCATCGGCCTGCCCGGCGACAACTGCGTCGATCTCTATGCCAATGATCTCGGCTTGATGGCCATTTGCGACAACTTTCGCATTATCGGCTACAACGTCCTCGTGGGCGGCGGCATGGGCGTCACGCCCAGTGCCAAGAAGACCTTCCCGGCGCTCGCCAAACGCATGGCCTTCGTCACGCCCGAACAGGTCGTCGACGTGGCCACCGAGGTCATCAAAGTGCAGCGCGACTTTGGCAATCGGTCGGACCGCAAGATCGCGCGCTTGAAATACTTGCTTGCCGATCGCGGCCTGGATTGGTTCAAGTCGAAGGTGGAGGAGTATTACGGCCATAAACTGCCTGACCCTCATCCCGACGACGTACGCGGCTTCGACGACCACCTGGGCTGGCACGAGCAGGGCGACGGGCGGTGGTTTTACGGCCTGAACGTCGAAAACGGCCGGCTCCACGACTTGGGCGACCTGCGGTTGAAGACGGCCCTGCGCGAAATCTGCCGCACGTATCGGCCCGGCATCCGCCTGACGGCACATCAAAGCATTTTGTTTACCGATCTTGCCGCCGAGAGCCGGGCTGAGGTGGAGCAGACACTTCGCCGCCACGGTGTGAAACTATCGCACGAAATCTCGAATGCTCGCCGCTGGTCGATGGCCTGCGTCGCCTGGCCGACGTGCGGATTGTCGATCACCGAAGCCGAACGGGCCTTGCCGGGGCTGATCGATAAAATCGAGGTCGAGCTGGCCCGCTTGGGACTGTCGGGCGAGCGGTTTACGATTCGCATGACGGGTTGCCCGAACGGCTGCGCACGCCCCTACAACTCCGACGTAGGCCTGGTGGGCAAGACGGCGGGCAAATACACGCTGTTTCTCGGCGGGCGGTTGCTGGGCGACCGGTTGAACTTCGTTTACAAGGATCTGGTGCCTGAAGAGGAAGTGGCCTCAACGCTTACCCCGGTATTCGTCTACTTCAAGCAAGACCGCCAGCCTGCTGAATCGTTCGGCGATTTTTGCCATCGCAAAGGTGTCGACGACTTGCTCGCCTGGGCCGCGAAGTATGAGTCGCACAGGGACAATGGCTCGTCCAACGGAAGCGCCCACGCGGCCAGCCTGGCGGCGCCGACGCTGTAGTGCTCTGTTAAAGCTACCATTCAAAGCGTGCAATGATCGAACTATCCAAGTCCGATCGGCTGCCAATCGTGGCTGCAAACGCCGGCTCGAACGGCGTGAAGGGTGCATGAATGGGCATTCTGCTGTTGACGTTAATCGGCTCGTTGACGCAATTTGCAGAGGCGCCTGATTCGCGGTCAGATGCAACTCGCCGCGCGCCGCAAACTGAAACCGACAGAACGGGTTCAACCACACTTTCAGCCAGGGCCTCGGCCGGCCGCGTCGAGAACCGATGGCGTTATGTCTTTCATCAAGGGAGGTGGTGGTACTGGTCGGTGAGCGAACGCTGGTCATACTTCGACGACAGCCGCTGGATTGATCTCGACTCGCTGAACCATCCACTGACCGTCGGCCGCGACCTGGCGCAAGTCGACGCGCTCCGGCTTCGAGAGCTTCCCCGCGCTGAAGACTTGCGATTCCGCTTTGGCGAATTGCTGGTACCCCGTTCTCGGGCCGGGAGCTTCGAGTTCGGCAGCAACGCTCCCGCTGCCGGGCGGAATTTCGCCGGATCGTTCGAGGCCGGCGCGGCGTTACCCCATGCGCTGCTGGCAGCGCCCGGTCAAGCGGCGATGCCTTTGGCAAATCCCTATGGCCCCGACAGTAACTACGGCGCCTATGGCTCAACCAATCCCTTCCGCGGCGGCCAGCACGTCGGCGCCGGCGGCAACTACGGCTATGGCTTCGGCGCTCAACGTCCTACTGCAGCCGGCTACGGAAGAACCTATCCCTCCAATCAACCGCGATAGCTGATGGTGCCAGGTAACGGAAAAGCAAGGCTCCGGGATGCTACCCGGACCACAACGGTGTGTCGGCCCTGCATTTTCGCGCATTTCCTTGACAACAGCGAAAGCTGTGCTTGCGACCATGCTCACACGCCGTACATTGTGACGAACGAAGAGGTGTGCCCGCCTAAGCGAGCGCGAGGCACGCAATCGGGAAGGGTGACGAGCAGGTTCTGTGGAGCGTGAGACCGATGACGGGCAAGATCAAGAAGCTGGTCATGGAAAAAGGCTTTGGCTTTATCCAAGGTAATGACAACAAGGACGTTTTTTTCCACCATTCTTGCGTGAACAATCAGCAGTTCGACGATCTGGTCGAAGGCCAGGTGGTGGAGTACACGATCGACGAAGACGGTTCTGCCCAAAAAGGACCGCGCGCCGCCAGCGTCACTCCCGTGAAATGACCGCAGCTCACGGGTGAAGCATCAGGCCTTCGCTGTGTACGCGTATCCCATGGCCAGGCTCGGCGCTGTCGGCGGCAAGCTGGCCGCCGACCCATTTTTCGCGACGGCTGGCGATGCGAAGAATGTCGCGACGAAGTTCTTGAACCACTTGGGGCGAAGCGGCGTAGCCCGACCAGGAATGTTGGCCGCCGACGTAGGGGTTGACGTTCACTTGTTCGATCTTCGGCCGATGCTGTCCAAGGCTGTGAGCTGCGGCCACTCCGCGCACTCCCAAGGCCGCCGCACCCTGCGGCGAAAGGAAACGATACCAACGCAAGACGCGGTCGTTGTGATTGACCCATACGACTAGATGGTCGGCCACGGACAGGGCCAGACCATGCCGGCGCCCTGGCAAGAGCCAATCATCATCAATCGCTGCGGCGATGAGCGTGGCGCGGATCAGCGGTCGTCCTTGATTGCTTGCCGGTTCGAAGGTGGTTCCGGCCAGCGAACCCCCGGCCAGCAGGTGCAATCCGCCGGTGACCACGCGCGCGCCTAAACTGTAACCCAGGAGCTGGACGGGCACGTCGGAACTAAGCTCTGAGATGAACTGGGCCAGATAAAAGGCGTCGCTGTCTGCACGTTCCGCTTTAACGCGCGCATCGTGGCGAAAGCCGCCCGCCACATACTCGGCCGGCCACGACCAGACGATCAGCCGGAACGGCGCGCCGCCGCCGCGCTCGAGCGCTTCGTAAAGCCCCAGCCCGCGCGAGCGGGCCCAACCGTCGTCGGTATCGTTGCCATGTACGAGTACGACGGTTGTCAGCGGCGCGCGCTGAGGAGCAAGCAACTCGTCAGGCGAGGCCGGCCGCCATGTTCTGGAGGATCCATAGCGGCTGACGTCGGGCAAAAGCCGCCGCGACGACCGGCGCGGCGCGTGCGGCAGCCGGCGGGTGCTGACGGTCCAAAGTTGGCTGGCGGCTGGAGAGGCGATGAAAGCGGCGTCAATTGGCGCTATCGGCGGCAGACCAGCGTGTGACGTAGAGGAGGCTGCCGCCAGGATGCCAAGTAGAAGACACAGTTGCCGCATCGGAGTCGTCCATTACCTCATGCCATACAACTCTACACGACAAATTGAAACGCGCTGGCAAAAGGCAACGCTCAGTGAAAAAAAACCGCGCGTTGCGTTTGCACATCGCAGGGTGTGTTGTAGAGTTGTTTGACTCCACAGCCTCGCCAGGCAATACCGGTTTTTCTGAAAGGGAAAGACAAGCCATGAAGAGGCTACTGATTTTAACGGCGCTGGCGCTGGTCACAGCGAGCACCGCCGGCTGCTGGCACTGGTTCAATCGGGGCTCGCGGTGCGATCCTTGCGCCCCCACCACCGGCGCTTACGCCGATCCGTGCATGAGCGCACCGGGCGTGGGTGATCCGAACATGCTGCCGGCCCCGGTGATACAAACGTTGCCACCGCAATAACACCTGCGTCGACCTCGCGCGGCCGCTGCGCCATCCTGAACGCGGCGGCCCGCGAGTAAGACGCTATTCGGTACCCGGCGCTGTTGGCGCCTGGTTTCGCGCCGCGGGTGACGTTACCCGTGTCCGTCCCGAGTCGACCTTGAAAACAATCGCTGCGCTTCTGCCGCCGCGCGGCGATTTTGCTGGAGATCCATAGAGCGGCAACGCTGCCAGGGTGAAGTGCCATGAACGTTCCCACTACCCAAGCCCGACCACGTGCCCTCGGGCGACTCATCTTGCGTCGTGTGTTCGACGCGCCACACCGACAACCGCGTCCCCACCTGGAGCTGCGCCCCAAGCCCAGCGGCAACGAAGGCAATGAGCCGAGCGCGCCGGTGGCCTGAAGCGGCAAGCGTTTCGCAGCCAGAAGTGAAACGAAGCGTTGCGAAAGGGGCGGCGCCGATCGTGTCGGAAACACTACCGGACGGCTGACGCCGACCGCTCGCCACAGGCGAGCGGCGCACGTCAGTGTGCCGGGAGTACGGTTGTCGATGGGCAGGCTAAATGCCTGGTTATTGGTTGCGGCCAACGCCTGAGCCGTGAAAGGTTAGCGCCAATCGCCGACCGCTCGCTACACGCGAGCGGTACACGAGTGTGCCGGTAAGCCTGCCCGATTACCACCAGGTCCAATATCCGCCGTACCAGTCGGGCGGATAGGTCACCTGGTAGTCGTAACCGCCAAAGAACGTGCCTCCGGCGGGAGCAAAGGGTCCAGGCTGACCACGGAAGTAGGTCGTTTGCGTGCCGTAGCGCGCCGCCGGCACTCCCTCGGTAAACGCCGGGTAGCTCGGCTGCCGTGCGCGAAACGGAGCGTAAGTCGCGTACGGAGCGTACGGCGAGTAACTCGCGTAGGGAGCATAGTACGCGCCGTACGGCGCGTAGCCGGCATAACCACCATAGTACGCGCCGGCAGGCGCGGGGCATTGAGCATGGGCCTGTGCCGCCAGGCCACCTGACGAGATCGCCAGCGCAACGAGCATGATACGCATTGGACGCCTCCTGGAGTTTCTGCCGGCGAAGGAAGAAGACTGACTGCAATCTAGGTCATCCTACGGCGCATTGCAAGCAACGATCGCAAAAGATTTTCTTGACGCTCGTTGGCTTTTAGTGTTCGAGGCATGTATTGACGACTGCGTTGTGCG
>DASSFG010000434.1:0-4230 GCA_035694685.1 Pirellulales bacterium | reverse complement strand
AAGGGAGTGAGCCGTGAGCGGCAGCAAGACGTGGTTGACGCGGTGAACGAGTTGAATCACCTGCGCGACCAACAAGTGGTCGATCCGGAGATTGCCACTCGCATCGCGCAATATGAAATGGCGTTCAAGATGCAGGCCAGCGTGCCCGAGCTGATCGACGTGTCGGGCGAGCCTCAGAGCATACTCGAACGCTACGGCACTCAGGGCGGCGACGGCTCGTTCGCGGCCAATTGCCTGCTGGCCCGGCGGCTGGCCGAGCGGGGTGTGCGTTTCATTCAGCTTTATCATCGCGGTTGGGACCATCACGGTAACTTGAAGCGGAGCATGGAAATCACGTCGAAGGAGGTCGACCAGGCGTCGGCGGCCCTGATTCGCGATTTGAAGGAGCGCGGCATGCTCGACGAAACGCTGGTTGTGTGGGGCGGCGAATTCGGACGCACGCCGATGGCCCAGGGCGACGGCCGCGACCATCACATGAAAGGCTTTTCGATCTGGCTGGCGGGCGGGGGAATCAAGCCCGGCATCAGCTACGGCGCCACCGACGAGCTCGGTTACAACGCCGTTGACAACGTCGTTCACGTCCACGACCTGCACGCCACGATGCTTTATCTCCTGGGCATCGACCACGAGCGGCTCAACTATCGTTATCAGGGTCGCGACTTCCGCCTCACCGACGTTTCCGGCCGCGTCGTCCATGATATTCTGGCCTGATCTTTGGAGTGCGGCGATTCATCGCCGCTTTGGCTTTGCGGCGGAGCCGCGTTCTTTTGTTGAGAGAATGCCCCTAGATTGTTCCCTTGTTTCGAGCGTAGGTGCGGAGTTAACTGAGATATGCAGACGTTTGAGAATCAAACGGTCCGAAGGGAACAATGCGCGATTCGCCTTGGGGCGAAGGAGTGGCAAAACTCAATTCGTTATACGCAAAACGTTTTCTTGAAAGACCTTGAGTTCGTGAACTGTGAGTTCGTTGGAGAGGGGCTGGCGACCTACGGCGCCGCTGTCAATCGTTCCACGGCCAGCGGCATCCGGCTGCAAAACTGCGTCGTGAATAGCTTTTTCGGCATAGGTGCCCTCTTCGACGACGTACTTCGTTGCCCGATGGTTTTGCTCGGGCCTTTGCCTGTTCAGGTAGATTCGTCATGTTAGAATTGACATGGCATGGAACCATATGCCGGCGTTAACGACGCTCCCTTCTTCATCCACTTATCCCCCAACGCATGGCCAAAAAGAAGTCTGGAACTCAAGCGGCACGACGCGGACGAAGTTGCGAAAAAAAGCCGTCGCGGTTTGTAACTGGCTTGTCGAGCTTTCTCCGAACGACGTAGAAGACCACGGTGGCGTAGTGCCGACGAAGCTGCTGAACGAGATTCTTGAGCTCGCCTCCAGACTACCTGATTAGCTCGACGGACGAGTTACTCGAGTTATGAAGACCATTGAAATCAACGGCGCGGTGGCATCAGTGGCAAATGCGCACGTGACGAGGAGACTTATTCCACTTCATGGATATCGTGCAATACACCGCGCGGAATGCACACGGTCAGCACGGTCAGATCGCCGACGGCCTTGTGCCGAGTGCCGCGCGGTACGTATACGACCACACCCTGGCGAACTTCGATCTCTTCTTCATCCAGCACCATTTTGCCTTCACCGGCGATGATGTAGTAAATCTCGTCGGTGTGGGCGTGATAATGGAGCTTGGCATGGTCGATCCGCACATGGTGCACTTCGGCGGCGGCGCAGTCTTGTTCTTCGATGAGCGGGCGAATTTGCCCGCAGGTTTCGGCCCAAGGTTTTACCTCGGCAGGGTCGCGACGCAGATATTTAACGGCGGTGGTCATGACTGGCTCCTAGAGGCGATGGTGGGACTGGTTTGGCCTATACGTCGCGCGGCCGACACCGATGCGTAGGTCAGGCTTTCCAGCCTGACGCCGCCAGGCTGGAAAGCCTGACCTACACAAACGGCCAACGCCTCAGTTTGGCCCGCGCGACGTATATCTTGACCGAAACGAACGTCAATAGGTAGTTACGGCCAATGTTTGGTGCAACGCAGCGACTTCTGAAGTATAACGTCGGACATCACGTTTCCAATTAACCCCGATGACCTTGGACGAACATGCCCTCCAAAGAACGCCGCCAATTCGGTTTATGGAACAGCCCGATTTCGCCCGTCAGCCTGGCGGAAGGACGCCGACTGGACGGCGTGGCTTGGGACAGCGACGGCGAGACGCTCGTCTGGCTCGAGGGACGCTCGGGACGCGGCGTGCTCGTGGTCAAAAGCGGCGACGACGCCCCGCGCGATCTGACGGCGGAGCTCAGCGTGCGCGCCGAAGTCGGTTACGGTGGCGGCGATTTCACCGTTTACGGCGGTCATGTGTACTTCGTGGTTCACAAGACGGGTCGCATCTATCGTCAATCTTTGTCGGGCGGGGCCGCGATGCCGATTACGCCTGCTTTCGGTGAAGCGGCCTCGCCGGTCGTTTCGCCCGACGGCCGCTGGCTGGCGTACGTCCACCACGACGGTCCGCACGACCGCATCGCCATCGTTGACAGCCAGGGCCTGCATTGGCCGCAGATTTTTACCGCCGGCCACGATTTTTTTATGCAGCCGCGTTGGAGCGCCGATGGCAAGCGCTTCGCCTGGGTCGCCTGGGACCATCCCAACATGCCTTGGGACGGCACGCGGCTCTATCTGGCCGACGTTGCCGCGAGCGACGGTTTTCCGCGGCTCCATAATATCCGCGAAATCGCCGGCGGGGACGAGGTTGCCATCTTTCAGCCCGAGTTTACGCCCGATGGCCGCTGGATGATTTTTGTCTCCGACGAAACCGGCTGGGGCCGGCTGGCGGCACACGAGCTGGCTACCGGCCACACGCGCTGGCTTACCCCGGAAGGCACGGAATACGGCCTGCCGGCGTGGGTGCAAGACATGCGCACCTACGCCGTTTCTGCCGACGGTCGCACGCTCTTCGCCGCCGCAGGTCAGCGTGGCTATCACCGCTTGCAAACCATCGACGTAGCTCAGGCTTTCCAGCCTGACGGCCCCGCCGGCGCCTCGAAGCCGATCGACGGCCTCGCTGATTATAGTGACGTCAGTTGCGTCGCCGCGTCGCCCATCGCAGGCCGCTTCGCCCTCATCGCCAGCGGCCCGAAAACTTCGCCGCGCGTCGTGACGCACGATCTTGCAACGGGGGTCACGCGAGTCGTTGCCCGAGCGACGGGCGAAACGGTGCCCGCAGCGGAGTTGGCCGATTGCGAGGCAATATCCTGGCCGACCGCCGGCGGCGTCCAGGCGCACGGCCTGTTGTATCGGCCAGTGAGCGCTCGGTACGAAGGCATCGGCCGGCCGCCGCTGGTGGCGCTGATTCACGGCGGGCCGACTTCGCAAGTCCGGGCCGGCTGGCGGCCCGAGGCGCAGTTCTTTGCCACGCGAGGCTATGCAGTGTTGTTCGTCAACTATCGCGGCAGCACCGGCTACGGCCGCGACTACATGCTCAAGCTGCGCGGCAATTGGGGAGTGTGCGACGTCGAAGACGCGGTGAGCGGCGTGCGGCACCTGGCTGACGCGGGCGAGATCGATGGCGAGCGCACGGTCATCATGGGCGGCAGTGCGGGCGGATTCACCGTCTTGCACACGCTCGTCATCGAGCCGGAAGCGTTTACGGCGGGCATTTCGCTGTACGGCGTGGCAAATCAATTCGGACTGGCGGCCGACACACACAAATTCGAAAGCCGTTATCTCGACACGATGCTCGGACCCTTGCCGGAAGCGGCGGCGATCTATCGACAGCGTTCGCCGGTCTTCCACGCGGCGAGCATCCGCCGGCCGTTGGCCGTCTTTCAGGGCGGCATCGACACCGTGGTACCCAAAGACCAGGCCGAAGCGATCGTAGCGGCGTTGCGCCGCAACGGCACTCCGCACATCTATCATGTCTACGAAGACGAAGGCCACGGCTGGCGCAAGCGCGAGACAATCGAGCACTTTTACAAGGCCGTGGATGAGTTTCTCAAGCGATACCTCATTTTCACATAGGGCGAGTGCAGTTTAACATCGTCGTTTAACCGCAGGGCCATCGGCCCGCGTGCGGGCTGTCACCGAGCTGGCAGAAATTCTACGACAGCGACGTCGGAAACTGTCTGCTCTCTCCAGCGTGTTGATTCTGCTCGTTGCTTTTGTCACTATCATTGGAATCACGCCAACCGGGGAATAGCCCATGAGCGACGCGGAGCGAC
>DASSFG010000433.1:0-10746 GCA_035694685.1 Pirellulales bacterium | reverse complement strand
AATTATGCTGGCGCCGTTGTGACGATCCGCGACTACGCTCCGACACGTTCGACCAAGATCACGTTGGACGCCACGTTAGCCAATCACTTGGCAACATTCTTTCCGCAGCTCGGTACGGGGAAGAAGTCCAGAATTGCCGGCACATGGATGCCCACGGTGGAAGTTCAATTCATGGCAGCCGAAGGAACGGTAACACACGTTGCTAGCACCTTCGATGTCTGGAGCGAAGGCAACGGTGATTTTGCCGCGCAACCGGGTCTGGAGGCGTATGTCTCCTCGCTGAGGCGCGAGGCCGCGAGTAAAACTCATGAAGGCCCCTGAGTCCCGCAATTTCTAAAACCGTATGGCATTGCTGAAACGTCGCGCAAGAGCACACGCACATCAAGAACCCGCAGAAAGCGCCCTCTCTGGACGCCGCCGTTGGCAGTTCACGTTGCGGCGCATGGGTGTCGTTGTGGCACTCCTCTGCTGCCTGCTCGCGCTGTGGGTTAAATATGGTGAGCCCTACCGCAAAGAGCGAAAGGTCATCGCGCACCTCATTTCCCTGCCGGCGGTGACGACCGCGGAACCGTATGGCCCCTTATGGCTTCAAAAGCTGCTGGGAGCGCACGCTCCGTTGCACGTCACGTCCGTCGAATACCGAGGCGCCCGCATAGCGGATGCCGACCTGAAAGAGCTGCGCCGTTTGCCACGGCTGCGCGAACTGCTGCTCTATGATACGCCCGGAGTCACCGACGCGGGCCTCGCAGAAATCGGGGCGATGCCCGTGCTCGAACATCTGGCTATTTTGTCGCCCAAGTTGACGGACCGCGGCATTTCCCACCTTCGTGGACTGACGAAACTTCGTCGCTTGGAGCTGCCACACCAGATTACGGACGCGGCGATGGTCGATTTGCAGGGCCTCGTAAAGTTGGAGACGTTGATCTGTGCGGCGCAAACGCCCGCCCAGCAACGCATTATCGCCGCCTTGGAAGAGAAAACCGAGGCGGATTTCAGGGAGATGCCGTTGGACGATGTGGTTCAATACTTTCAACAGCGTCACGATATCCCGATCAATATCTACGAGCTTCAAAAGGCGCGCATGCGCGTCGACGTGCCCGTGACGCTGCAACAGCGTGATGAAACGCTCGGCGTTGTCTTGCGGCGGATGCTCACCCCGGCAGCACTCGATTGGAAGCTCGACCCGAACAGCGTCTCGATCACAACTCAGGAAGTGCTCTCGCAGGCCAGACCACGTCTGACGCAATTGCGTGAATGGCTGCCAAACTTGACTGTCGTCATTGTCGACTGGGACGTGCCCGCGCTGAAATCGCCGTTTGAGAATACAACTTCCGAGCAAGAAGACGTGCTGGAGTCGTGGCTCCGTTTGGGCGCGATTCTCAATGTTGGCGGCAATCGGTCGTTGCGTGTGAGCTTTGCGAATACCAAGGCCGACGACTTGACGCTCCTCGGCGCCGAGAAAATTGCGGGCCTCAAAGACCTTGACTTGCGCGGCACGCGGATCACCAACCGCGGCCTGATCTCGCTCACCGCCCTCAATCGGCTCGCCTCGCTCGACCTGAGCGAGACCGGCGTGAACGACGAGGGAATGGACGCGGTCGCGCGACTGACCTCGCTTACGGACCTGCGGCTTTACCGGACCTCGATCAGCGACGCCGGACTCGCCAAGATCGCCCGCCTGAGTAAACTGGCCCGGCTGGACATTGGCAAGACGCTGGTCGCAGGTCCGGGGTTACGGAGTCTGAACTCGCTGGTGGCGCTGGAGTCGTTGCGGTTGGAAGGTGTCGGCGACGATGGGCTGGCCTACCTGAGTGGTCTGGCTCGCCTGCGGAGGTTGTCGCTCATCGGCCCGCGGATTACCGACAACGGGATGTCGCAGCTCGTCAGCCTCGCCGGACTGGAAGATCTGCACCTCGGCGACACCGCGGTGACGGAACACGGGCTTAGCACCGTTTCAAAGATTCCCATGCTGAAATCCCTATCGCTGTCCGGCGCGAAACTCACGGGCGAGTCGCCTCGTGTGCTTTTGGATTTCGACAGACTGGCAATGCTGCGAATCGGGGGAACGATCGGCGACGCGAATGTCAAGCAGATCGGCCGTCTCGCTGCGCTGCGCACGCTTTCGCTGTCCGACCGGGGACTTTCCGACGAATGCCTGCCGCACCTGGCGGGGCTGGCCAACATCGAGAGCTTATCGCTCGTGGGCGCCGCCATTAGCGACGACGGCCTCGAGCGGTTCCCGGAGCTGCCCACGCTGCGTTGGCTGGATCTGATCATGACCAAAGTCACGCCGGACGCCGTCGCGGACTTACAGAGACGAATGCCAAGACTCAAGGTCCGCACCGCCGACGGCACGGAGCACGCGCCGCGCGAAGCACCATGAAATCTCCCAGGTCCGACGAACGATGCCCAGCAAAACGTTTCTGGGTCGTCGAGCCCGCCGTACTGTTTTGCCATTACATGCTCGACGCAGCCGTTATGTCTGAAGCCTTCGCTCCAGATCGCAGTTGACTGGGAATTCGGCCAGAAGACCTCAGGCTGCCGAGGGTGATACAGCGGCCAGGTTGGAAGCCCGAAGCGCCAGTTTTGGTATTGCGCTTTTGTCGGCCGCGGAGCGGCAAAGGAGTGTAGCCGCGGGTGCAAACCCGCGGAAAGCGTGGCAAAAACCGGATGAAGCCGCGGAGCGGCGACGTAGCGCCAACCGTCGTCGCTCCGCCGCCGCTCCGCGGCTTCGCCAACGCACGTCGCACTGTACCGCGGGCTGCGCCCACGGCTACATTCCGAGCGCCGCTCCGCGGCGGAGTTCAAAATGCGCCACATCCTCGCAGGCGCTTTTTGATCCTCGCTAACACTTCGGGCTTCCCTGAACGACCAACGCAACTTCGGGACACTAGCAGCGGCCGTCCTGGCTTGCTTACTCAGGCGTCGCTTTCGGGTCGGCAGGCGCGCCGTAGCACGGATCGATCAGGCCGAAGGCGTCGGCCACGCGGTTAAAAAACGCAAAGAGCGCGGTAATGTAGACCGCTTCGGCAATTTGCGGGTCGCTCCAGCCGGCACGCCGCAGCCGCTCGACGTCGTCGCTGGTTGCCCGATACGCGTGCCGCGTTATCAACTCGACGTAGTCGAGCAGGGCGCGCTCCGCCTCGCTCACTGGCGCGGCAGCCACGTCGCCCTTGGATAAGGGCCCAATTACGTCATCAGCGCCGCCCTGCAACTGCAGGAAATAGGAGTGCGATCCCACTCAGTACGGGCACTGGTTCAGGCCCGATACCAACGTGGCGATCATCTCCTTGATGCGACGCGTCAGGTGACCGTCAGCAAAGTGCAGTGAATACGAAAATTCGATCACCGACCGCAAGAAATCCGGTCGCTGGCTGAAACATTTTAGAACGTCGGGCACTTTTGCTTTTTTCGGGGTGCTCCGCGAGGTAGGCGCGATACACCTCGGCCAGCGTGCCCGTGGCGTGCTCTTCGTCGATCCAGGAGATGTTTGGCATGCACTCATGTTAACATTGAACCTCGTTCGAAGGATCCCCTTTCTTATAACTTACCGAACGCCGCCAAGCTCTTGCCGAATGTCATGGTCAAACCGATTTACGTAATGGCGCCTTGTACTGAAGGATCGCACGTCATAGGCTCTTGTGCATGAGCTCTCCCTGTAGTGACGCCGGCCGTATCGCTCATTTTTCAGTGCTTCTTGCTTCCGCTGCATTGACCGTTGGCCCCATACGGAACACATGCTCTGCTGAGCCGTCTGCTGAGGACGTGTGGCAATCAATCGAACCATTTACCGCGCCGCCAGCCGAATATGCCGGTAAGCTGGGCGCCTATCGTTCGCCGCTGAAATTCGCCGACGGTAGCGTCGTGGAGGCGGCTGAAGCCTGGCCGCGGCGGCGAAGCGAGATTCTGAATGCGTGGCAGAGCCGCCTGGGGCCCTGGCCGCCGCTCGTCGAGCACCCGGAAGTAACGACGTTGGAGACGACCGAGCGCGACGGCTACCTGGAACGACACCTGCGCGTGCAGGTCTCGTCAGCGGGCAGGGTGGTCGACGGCTACTTGCTGTTGCCACCGGGTAGCGGACCGTTTCCGGCGGTACTCGTGCCATTCTACGAACCGCTCACCAGCATCGGCCGCGGCGACAAGGGCCGCGGCACACACGACTACGGCTGGCAGCTCGTCCGCCGCGGATTTGTCACGCTCTCCATCGGCACCCCGGGCGCACCCGACAAAGTCGGAGGCGACACGCGCAATCTGCTCGTGAAAATGGGCGTCGAAGACGGCCGGCAGCCACTGACGACGCTGGCCTACGTGGCGGCCAATTGCCACACTGCGTTGGCCGAGATGCCGGAAGTCGATCCCCAGCGGATCGGCATCATCGGCCTCTCCTACGGCGGCAAGTGGGCCATGTTCGCCTCCTGCCTCTACGACAAGTTCGCGTGCGCAGTCTGGTCTGATCCGGGCATCGTCTTCAACGAGCGAAACGGCAACGTCAATTATTGGGAGCCGTGGTATTTGGGATTCGATCCGCGTATCGAGCGCGAGCCGGGAATCCCGTCGCCGACGAATCCGCGCACTGGGCTCTATAAGCAGCTCATCGAGGCGGGAGACGACCTCGTCGACTTGCACGCGCTGATGGCGCCGCGGCCCCTGCTGGTCTCAGGCGGAACGGAAGACCCGCCGCGCAACTGGCAGGCGCTCAATCATCTGTTGGCAGTCAACACGCTGCTCGGCTACGAGCGCCGCGTGGCGATGACTGCTCGTCCCACGCACGTGCCCACGCCCGAAGCGTTGGAAACCGAGCTGTCGTTTCTGGAATACTGGCTCAAGCGTCGGTAGCATTCTGCGCGCAGGCAGGAGTTGAGATTATGGAACACGATCTGACCGACAAACAATTGGCGCGTCGCAACATTTTGACGGGGCTGGGTGCCGCGGCAGCGGGAATGGCGTTCGTCAATCGAGTTGTCGGCGACGACAAGAACCCGGCGGCGCAGGTGACCGATCGTTCATCGACGATCCGCATCACGGGCATGAGGATCTATTGGGTCGGGCCGATCGTTTATTTGAAGATTGAAACGAATCACGGCGTGAGTGGCTGGGGCGATCTCAAGGGAGTCGATCCGCGGCCGGCAAAGGCCCTTGCTGAATCGTTGTTCGAACTGCTCGACGGTGAAAACCCGACGCGGATTGAATACCTGTGGCAGAAGCTGTATCGGGCCCATCGCGACATGCGTGGTGGGGCGTTTATGGTGCATACCATCGCGGCGATCGACATCGCCTTGTGGGACCTGGCCGGCAAATTGTGGAACGTGCCGGTCTATCGGCTGCTTGGCGGCCCCACGCGCGATCGCATCCGAGTGTATCACACACCCAAGGCGCTCAAGGTGCCTCCGCACGGAATCTACGAGCACTCGGGCACGCCCGCCGACATTGACCGCATGGTCAAGGCCATCGCGACGGCGCGCGAGAAAGTAGGGCCCGACGGCGCGGTGATGTTCGACGCCCACTCGGCCGTTCCGCCGGCAACCCTGATCCAATTGGCTGCCGCACTCAAGCCTTACGACGTGCTGTTTATTGAAGAGCCCGCCGTGCCGGGCAACATCGAGGTCTTTAAGGAGCTTAAACAACAGATTCGGATTCCCTTGGCAACCGGGGAGCGAGACCGCACGATTTGGGGCGTGCTACCGTATCTCGTGGAGCGCTGCATCGACGTGTTGCAGCCCGACTGTTGCCACACCGGCGGCATCAGCCAGATGAAAAAGATTGCGACTCTGGCCGAGGCTTACTTCGTGCCGTTGGCGCCGCACTGCACGGCCACTTTTTTGGGGATCGCGGCGAGCCTGCATGTTGTTTCATCGGTGCCCTTTGTGCTGATTCACGAGTTCTATCCCGACAATGCGGGCTTCAACATCCCCGGCGCCACGCGGATGGCGTATGAGCTCGACAAGGAGGGCTACATTGGCCTCCCGCCAGGGCCGGGACTGGGTGTGGAAGTCGACGAGGCGAAGATCGAAGCGGAATCTCGGAAGCCGCAAACCTACAAGTGGCCCAGCCTCAAGCTGAAAGACGGTTCGATCGCCGATTATTGATAAAGCTTACGCTATTGTTAGGCGGGGCGGTGGGCGGTACGCTGGTCATGGTTCTCTTGGCTTTGTCGGCTGTGTCGGCGTTGCTCCTAAAAAGGTAATAGGGAGCTTTTGTACTACCGAGCGCTGTTCGTTTGCCGCTCGCGAAAGTTCCCTGCCGCGGAGCGGCCCGACCCCGAAGGAACAAGTCAAAATGCAAAATGAAAAATGCAAAACGCAAAATGGCATAAGCCTAACTGCGACTGGGCGGCGCCTCCAACATCTCATTTTGCATTTTGACTTTTGCATTTTGCATTTTGCATTATTAGCCCGCCGAACGGTTGTTTGTCGGTTGCGGTCTCGCGCCGCGTTCGGGGGAGCATTCGTGTACTTGAAGCCGCCAGATGTCTCGATTCCTTCTTTAGGAGCCAAGCCCGCACGCTTCGCAGCCCTTAGTTGTTGACGGATACCATTCCATGCGATTGCCCGCCCCACCAGGCCGACCGCCTTTGGACCTGGAGATCAAAGACGCTCAAGTCATCTTCAATACGGTCTGGGATGACTTAGAGGAAGAAGTCGGTCACGAAAACCTGCGCTTTCCCAAGGAGCTGATCCTGCTGGGCGGAGCTCCGGGCGCCGGCAAAGGCACTCAGACCAAGTTCATCATGCAAGCTCGCGGTCTCACCCGTCCGCCGATCGTGGTCAGCGAGCTGCTGGTGACCCCCGAGGCGGAAAAGATCAAAGACCAGGGCGGGATGGTTGGCGACAAGGAAGTTGTCGGCATCCTGTTGCGCAAACTGCTCGAAGAGGAATTCCGAGACGGGGCTTTGCTCGACGGATTCCCCAGAACACGAGTGCAGGTCGAGTGTCTGAAACTTCTGGTCGATCGAATCGACCAGCTCCACGATGAATTTGAAAACACTCCCCAGGCCATTCACTTCCGCCGGCCGACCATTCACGCCATGGTGCTGTTCGTAAGCGAGCGGACCAGCATCGAACGGCAACTCAAACGAGGCCGGCTGATTGCCGAGCACAACCGGGAAGTGGAAGAAACGGGCATCGGCAAACCGCTGGAGCTGCGGCCTACGGACCTCAGTGAAGAGGCGGCACGCCGCCGCTACCAGGTCTTCAAAGAACAGACCTGGGACGCGCTGCAGTCGTTGAAAGACCTTTATCACTATCACTTCATCAATGCCGAGGGGAGCATCGACGAAGTTGAAGCAAACATCCTTCAAGAGCTTCAGTACCAAAGCTCACTTGAACTGGAGCCCCGCACCAACGACCGTTTAAGTCCCATTCCGCTGGCCGAGGAGATCATTCTTCATGCCCGGCAGGAGTTGGTGAAGCGCCTGGACAGCTATGAACTGGAGCACACCGATTTGTTTGTCCGCATCGTCGAGATGATCAAAACGAAGTTCATTCCGATCATTACCCGCCACGCGATCTCCGGCCGGGCGATCGTCAATTCCGAAGATACCATTTTCGACGATCCACTCGCCCTTTCGATGCTGATCGACGTCTTCTCCGAACGCGGCTTTTACGCCGTCGTTGACAAGAACATTCAAGAGATTCCCGAGCGGGTGGACCTCACTTCCGGGCAAATTCACAGGCGCACGAAAGCCGTTTATCGGATCCACGTCTCCTTCAAAGGCTCTGAAATCCGCCGCGGCTGAGCGTGTCGCCCTCTACCGGCCGAGCAAATGCTCCAGAATGTATAGCTCCAGCCCTTCGTAATCGCGCGTACCGCGGAAGGTCTCGACCTTGCCGGTGTCGAGCGTGCGGGCCAGTTCCAGGAGATGCTTGAACATCCGCAAGCTGTTGGCCAGGTGGCGGGTCTCGTCGCCTTGCTTGGTCGTGCGCATGGCTTTGATGTCGAGCCCCACGACGCCCATGTCGTAATAGCCTGCCCGATCGAGCACCCACACCTGGTTGAAGGCCCGCCGCAGGTCGACGGAGCCAAACGTCTTGTCCTGGTCATACTTCAAACCGTTCTGATCGTTGAGGTGTACGCCCCACAGCTTGCGGTGCCATAAGGCGTAGGCCATGTCGTCCGCAGGGTCGAGGCCGGCCAGAATGCTGTGGGCGCTTTCGATCAGCACTCCCACGCGGCTGGGGTCGCTAGTGCGATAGCAGAGCCCCATGAAGTGCCCGACCGTCGGCAGGTAAGCCTGGTCCATCGGTTCATTGGGTTTCATCTCGCCGACGATGCGAATCTTGGGATCATAGGCCAGCATGTCGTTCACCGCGTCGACCAACAGCCCCACAGCGGCGGTGGCATCCTTCGCCTCGCGAATGTACGTGCCCTCGCGGGCGGGCCAGAGCACGATCAGGTCGATATCGAGCATGTTGGCGATGTCGATCGCCCGGCGAGTGCGGTCGCGGGCATAACGCCGCGCCGCGGGGCTATTGGCGGTATAAGCGCCGTCGATCGTGCGTGCGTCTTCCCACAACCGCGGAGCAATGAACTCGCCTTTGAGCCCTTCGCCTTCCAGGAGCTGCTTGATCTTCGCCACGCCGCGGGCGGTCTGCGTAGCGTCCCAATCGGCGGGCACCACGTCGTCGTCGTGAAGCTGCACGTAGTCGAAACCAAGCTTTTTGTACTCGCGCGCCTTTTTGGCGAACAAGACCTCCTTGCGTACGGCGGGTCCGAAGGGGTCGGCCCCGGTTGAAATGTTCCAGGGACCGAAACTGAAGTGATACGTGCCTGACTTTTTGGCCATCAGAAGGATTCGGGGGAGGGTGTGAACCGGTTGAGTCCGTAGTGTAAAGACCCGACCCACGACGCGAAAGGGGGCGTTGGCAACATTGCCACCCTGACGCCGTGCAGCAAATTGTGGAAGTTATTCTTCGGGGGTTCGCATCATTCCAACACGGCCCCGTCGACCGGCCACTGGGGCGCCACGGTGTTGATTTACAGGTCGCGCACGATATCGACGTGACGCTGGCGGTTCAATTCGTCGATGTAGCCGGTGAGATCGGTCCAAGGCTGCAAGACGCTGTGCTGATAGACGTTGCCCGCGGCGACGTAGGCGGCTTGCAGGTCGCTGGCGAATGCCAGGCGTTTGACGTGCACTGAGCGGTCGAGCAGCTCAATTCGGTCAGTGATTCGGCAACCGCCTTGGCCGTCGAATACGAAGCGCCGCTCGTGGCGAATGCCGCACTCACGGCGCCCGGTGATCAGTCGCCGCTGAAGCAGTTTCCGCACCAGGCTGCGATACCATCGGCCCACGGTCGACATCGTCACGTGAAAGACCGCTTGCTTGAGCGGAGTGGCCGTTTCGTGACCTACCCAGTGCATCGGGCCCGCGACGTGCAGCTCGCCCGAATTGTTCCAGGTCATTTCGCGCTTGCGGTCGTGACATTGCGTAACGGCATGCCGGCCATCGTCGGTCTCAATGACGATGCCGGTGTCGGTGTGGGGTCGGCAGGCATCGTCAAATCGCTTAAACACGCCGCCGCGAAACGCCGAGACGATCGTCGTCCGATCACGGTCGCGATGAACGAGCAGGCCGGCCTGTGGGAGAACGTGCGATTCGTGCTGGGAGTGCCGCCGCCGCTCCGGCCTCGTCGGCGACCAGTCGAGGTAAGCTTCAATCAGGTTTCCTAAGCGGTGGGCATACATGCGGTCATCGTCGAAAGACGCCGCGCGCCCGTTCGCCAGCGCCGACAAGAATCCATCGGCCAGGTCGGCCGCCGCGGCGTCGTTTTCGGCCAGCAACTCGAAGCCGTGGGGATAAAAGTGATAGGTTCCGCGGCTGCCATATTCGCCGCCATAACTGCCGTCGGGGTGCAGAAAGAGGTGAGCGAAAGCGACGGCCCGCTTCAATGGCTCATCAAGCTGCTCATCACCGGTTAGCCGCCGCAGCTTGGCGAGGGCATCAATGGTGACCGTCTGGTAGCCGGGGTCCGCGCCGCCATATTCCTCAAACCATCCTTCCGACGATTGCCAAGCAAGCACCAGCCGAATGCGCTCTTGAGCCGCCGCCAGCCAGCGCGTTTCACCAGTGATCTTTGCCAGCCTTGCCAATCCCAGTGCAGCCAGTGCGTGGTGGTTGGAAAGCTTGCCCGTTTCTTGGTGCCCGCTGATCCATTCGGCCCGTCGCCTGAACCAGGCGACGATGTCTGCTTCGTCGAGTTCGAGCAGTTCATAAGCGTGGGTGGCGGCCTGGAACGAGAAGACCGCCGCGCCCAACGCACGCTCAAAGGGATAGTAGTCGTCGCACGAACCGTCGCGGTGGCTCGCTCGAGCGGAGAACCGCAGCGCCGCGACGGCCAGTTCCTTGAGCCTCGGCTGGCCGAACCAACCGTTGCCTTCCAGCGGCGTGGCGTAAACAAAGGCCAGCGGCAGCACCGCTTCTTGATACATCTCGCTCGGAAAGCTGGCCGTGCGATAGTGCCAGAATTGGCGATCGAAGCAGCCATACGTGTCGTGGAACGGATTGCGATCGACCGCCCCCAGCAATCGCGGCACCTGCGCCAGCGCCGCCTCAGCATACAGCCGCCGCAAACCCGCGTTGCGTTCGACGTCCGCACCGGCAGTCAGTTCGTTCGATGCAGCAATCGTAGCCATATTGTCTTTGGGAAATGCGTCGGATGGATTTTGACAAAGCAAAACGTGTGACGACGTAACTGGAGGATGGCCTTCCTAGGCCGTCACCGTGCGAGGTGACGGGCTAGGAAGCCC
>DASSFG010000432.1:0-18430 GCA_035694685.1 Pirellulales bacterium | reverse complement strand
GACGTAGAGCGTGACCGGCATCCGTTGCAGGCCGTAGACGCTCACGGCCCCTTTCTCGCTCACCTTGCAGTAGAGCTGCCCGCGTTTGGGTTGCTCGGCGTCGGCCAGCAGCTTCGACGCTTCTTCGACCGGCAATTCGCCGGAGGCCACCTTGGCCAGAATCTCTTCTTTTTTCATACCTTGCTTGCTTTCGTTGTTCCAGGCTTTGCTACCATGAATGCCACCAAGAATAGCGAATCCTGGGCGAACAACCAACTACATGATCTATCTCGAGCTTTTTCTGCTTTTTGTCGCTCTGGTCGTGGGCTGGTGCATGACCATGCTCAGTATGCCGGGAAACTGGGTCATGGTGGCGGCGGTGGCCCTGTTTGCCTGGCTCGCGCCGCCGGAGAGTTTTGACATTAGTTGGACGGTTGTGGGTGTGCTCATCGCCTTGGCGGTGCTGGCCGAATTGTTGGAATTGGCGGCGAGCGCCTTGGGCGCCAAACGAGCGGGCGGCAGCCGCCGGGGCGCGGTGCTGGCCATCGTCGGCTCAATGGTCGGAGCCATCATCGGGGCCTTCGTGGGCGTGCCGATCCCGCTCGTCGGCTCGTTGGTGGCGGCGATTTTGTTCGCCGGGCTGGGGGCCTTGGTGGGGGCGATGCTGGGCGAGACGTGGAAGGGCCGCACGCTGGCAGAAAGCTGGAAGGTCGGCCAGTCGGCCTTTTGGGGCCGCTTGCTCGGCGCACTCGCCAAGACCGGCATCGCCACTGCCATGTTCGTCATCGCCCTGATCGCGGCTTTTTTTTGACCGGTCCTGACGGTTTGTCAACCATGTATCAACGGATGGCGATTGGGGTAGGGTGGGACGAGCCACCCAGAGGGTACCCGAAGTCCCACCGTGCGAAATCAAAATGGTGGGACTCGCTTCGCTCGTCCTACCCTACGTGAACGCCACCATCCATCACTCGATGGCCCTACCGAAATTCTAAATCGCCCGCTCGCTAACAGCAGACGTTGGCAGGCGAACGACGAAGGTCGTGCCCTGGCCGGTCTCGCTGGTGAAGGTGATCTCGCCGCCGTGCAGTTCAACCAGACTCTTCGTGATGGCCAGGCCCAGGCCGTTGCCGCCTTCGTCGCGCGAACGTGCCTTGTCGACACGATAAAAACGCTGAAAGAGGTGCGGCTGATCGACAGGCGGAATGCCCACACCCGTGTCGGACATGGTCAGCGTCGCGTCGCCGTCGGCGCCTGCGACGGTCACAGCCACCTCACCGCCAGGTCGGTTATAACGAAGCGCGTTCGAGAGCAGGTTGATGACGATCTGCGCCAACCAGGCTGGATCGCCCTCGACTTCACAACTCGGTAGATCGAGCTTAAGCGCCACTCCGGCTGTGTCGGCCAGTGGGCGCAGCAGCTCGACGCATTCTTCGACAATGGCCGCCAGGTCGCAAGGTTGCCTGCTGATCGGAAAGCTGCCGGCGTCGACTCGCGCCAATAAGAGCAGCCCCTCGATGAGCGACTTCATCCGCCGGGCGGCCCGCAGACATGCGTCGAGTGTTTCCCGATCTTCGGCCGGCATGCCCTCGCGCCGCGCGGCGTATTCCAGGTGCGTGATGATCACGGTCAGAGGGGTGCGCAGTTCGTGCGAGGCGTCTGCGGTGAAGCGGCTCTGCCGCTCGAACGCCGCTTCCAGACGCTGGAACATGCCGTTGAGCGTCGCAGCCAGGCTTTGCAACTCGCGGTCAAAGTTGGCGGTGTCGATACGGCGAGACAGGTTCGTGGCCGAAATGGCCGCGGCCGTGGCGCTCATCTCAACGAGCGGCTGCACCACGTTTCGTGATAACACGAAACCGCCCACCAGGCCGATCAGCATGACGCCCGCTCCCACCGCGACCAACTGCCAGAAGAGCTGATCGAGCTGCCTCTGCTCCGGCTCGATCGAGCGGCCGACGTCGATCACCGAGCCGTGCGGCCCCGCCAAAGACACCCAGCGCCGCTCGCCGTTCCGGCGAAACACGTATTCTCCTTCGCCAAGTCCGGCCGCCGCATGGACTGCGGCGTTTGGCGGCACACTCGATTGCTTGAGCGGTTGCCCGTCACCACGCCAGACGGCGAACCACGCGTGGCTGCCGGGCGGCCCGGGGCGCCGCTTCAACGTCTCGGGCAGAGCCAGTTCGGCGAGGATACGCTCGCTCGGCTTGGGAGGCGGCCGTCGCTCGGCATCGCCGCGGCCCGGCTCAGGAGGCAGCCGCCCACGCTCCGTCAGCCGGCGACGTGCATCGGTCGTCTCCTGCCGTGCCCCGCGGCCCGCGTCGCGTGGCGGTTGGCCGCGAAACGAACGAGTTTCGCCGCCGGCCAGCTCGTGCGGCGGCAAATTGCTCACCGCGGCCGACAAAACCTGGGCCGCCGACAACAATTCGTTGTCGAATTCGCGCTGCCTGCCAATCCGCGCATTCCAATACAATACGCCGGCAAACGTGCTGACGACCACGACCAGGATCAGCGTGTGCCAGAGTTGGATTCGCCAGCGAAACGACCTAAACATCGACGATGTATCCCTGCCCCCGGCGAGTGGTCACAAACTCCTTGCCGAGCTTTTTGCGAAGGTTCGAGATATAGACCTCCACCAGGTTGGCGGCCCCGTCGTGGGCGTCGCTGAAGAGCTGATCGTAAATCATGGCCCTTGTCACCAGCTTGCGGCGGCGCAAGGCGAGAAACTCCGCCAGTTCATATTCGCGGGCCGTGAGCGCGATGGGTGAACCGCCTTTGGTGACGGTTCGCGCCGCGGTATCGAAGGTCCAACCGCCGATCTCGATGAGCGACTGGGCCTTGCCCGTCGCTCGGCGGATCAAGGCCCGCAAGCGGGCCTGCAGCTCCTTCAGGTCAAAGGGCTTGGTGAGGTAATCGTCCGCGCCCAGATCGAGCCCGCGCACGCGGTCGGCCAGCGTGTCTCGGGCGGTCAGAATCAGCACAGGCGTGGCCTTGCGGCGCCGCAACTCGCTAAGCAAGTCGAGTCCGCTGACTCGTGGCAACATCAGGTCGAGCACAATCGCCTGATAATCGAAGGCCCGCGCTTTGGTCAGCCCTTCGTCGCCATGTGCCGCCACGTCGACCGTGTAGCCCTCTTCCGCCAGCACGCGTGCCAGCACGCGCCGCAAATCGGGCTCGTCTTCGACGATCAAGACGCGCATGGTTTTAAGGGCCGAAGGTCCAAGGCAGGCGGCTACTGACTTTACGAACTACCGGCACACTGACGTGTGCCGCTCGCCTGTGGCGAGCGGGAGGCGTAAGCCTCCCGGTAGTATCTGCGAACGAAAGGACGCTCAAGGGCGGCCTTCGCCCATTGGTTCCATTACCTTGCACAATGTTCACCGGTCCTGGCGCGGTGGAGGATCCGAATCCGAATCGTCGCCGTCTCGAGGCGGTGGCGGAGGACGACGACCGCGGCGACCGCCGCGATCTCCGTCGGCATTGTCTCCCTCGCGGGGCGGCGGCGGGCGACGACCGCCACGGGCCGAGGGATCGTCACCGCGGCCGGCATCGCCGCGCGGGCCGCGCCCATCGCCCGGTCGACGGCCGGCATCCGGACCGCCGTCACGCGGCGGACGCGGCGGACGGAATTCGTCGGGGCTAAGCTTGCCGTCGCCGTTCTTGTCGAGCTTCTTCAAGGCGGCAGCCGCATTCTCCATTTCGCTGGCCGAAATCTCGCCGTCGTCGTCGGCGTCGAGGGCCACTTCCAGCGGTGGTCGTGGCGGACGCGGCGGACGACGTCCCTCGCTTTCCGCCCGGCGGTCGCCTTCGCGACCGCGGTCTCGGCCAGCGTCAGGACCGCGGTCCCGAGCGTCGTCGGGCGACTGTGCCACAACCGTCATCGCCAGAGCGACGATGGTCGTTGTAGCGACCGCGAACAAGGAAAGATTTACAAAGCGTCTCATCGCAGATCTCCTGGGGGCTTGACGATCGACAGCCGGGGTTGGCTGCACTTCCCGAGATTGTAACCGCACAACCTGAAGCCAACCTAAAATGCACGAAATTTTTTTGAACGCCAGGGCGACTCGCTTGATGCCGGTTTTGTTCAGAACTCGGGTGCAATCTCTGTCGCCGCTACGCGGCTTGCCTAGCCTACCGCAAGTCAACCGTGGGCTTGCGCCCACGGCTAAACTCTGGCGCCGCTACGCGGCTGGCGACCGAGATTTGTAGAACGACAAGGGCTCACGCCCCGGGCTGCAGCAGACTCGTAGAGTCGTCAACGACTCAAAAACCCGGCTTGGCCGACCGGCGCCTTTTCGCTAAGGTATGCCGCGCGTCGGACTGCGTCCCGTCGGCTGTTCGGCGATTGCCAAGCCCAAAGTGAAAGGATTCACCATGCCGGGTTTCAAGATTCACATTTCTGCCAGCTCTGCGTTGGGGGTCGCTTACGGCGCGGGTGGACTGGTGTTCTTCGACGACCTGCCGACCTGCATCTTGTCGGCCGGCTTGTGCAGTGTGTCGGGCATGTTGCCCGACCTCGACAGCGGCCCCGGCATTCCGCTGCGCGAGAGCCTGTCGTTCGCGGCCGCGTTTGTGCCCATGCTGCTGTTTGACCGTGCCCGGCAGATGGGCTGGACGCACGAAACGATGGTCCTGGCCGGAGCGGCCTTGTACATACTGATCCGCTTCGGCTTCGGCTGGTTTTTAAGGCACCATAGCATCCACCGCGGCATCTTTCACAGCATCCCCATGTGCCTGATCTTCGCGGGCCTGGCGTTCTTGTTGTGCAATACGGGCGAGTTACCCATCCGCTATTACAAGGCCGGCTCGGTCGTGATCGGTTTTATGTCGCACCTGATCCTCGATGAAATCTGGAGCACGGAATGGGCGGGCTTCGGCATCCACTTCAAAAGTTCTTTCGGCACCGCCGTCAAGTTCTGGGCGCCTTGCTGGTGGTCGACGGCCCTGACCTACACCTGCCTGCTGGCCGTATCGGTGCTCGTGCTCAACGATCCGATCTGGTCGGGCGTTTCGCCGACTGGCAAGGAGCTGCACGAAATCGCTTCCGATATCGTGACCGACGTGAAGCGCGAATAGGTCAAAATGCGGTTTTGCGAGGCGACTCGCTTGATGCCGGTTTTGTTCGCCACGATGGGGCTTGTCCCCGTCGAGCGCTGACTGACTGGCTAGAATGCGGCGCCCTACGCCCCCGTTTCCGCGTCGCGTCTGCCGCCGAAGGCGGCGGACGCGACGCGGAAACGAAAAAAGGGAACCGAGGCGGTTCTATCTAGCCTGTCAGTCAGCGCTCCACCGGGACGAGCCCGGCGGGGGCGGAAGGGAACAAAACCGACATAACCTCGCACCTCGGTATTGACCCGGAAGTCGGCTATTTTGCAGACTCCAGAGTAGATCAGGCTTCAAGCCTGGCATCAGAAATCCGAGGTGCAGTGCAAACGACGTCAGGCTGGAAAGCCTGACCTACTTAATGGCTCGCCCCGAACTCGGTGCCATATAGTTCCGCTACGCCGGCGATTACGACTTGCGATCCTTCGCCGGGGCCACTTTCGATCACGGCCAGGTCGCCGGAAACAAACGGCACTTGCACCCGGCGGCGAACAAACTGGTGCGGCGACGTGGTGACGTAAACCCACGTGCCACCATAAATGTCGTGGACCACGGCCGACCACGGTATCACAAGCGTTTCTGCCTTGTCTCGCAAGGCCAGGGTGACGTTCAATCGCTGACCGGGCCGCAATTGGCCGTCGCGATTATCAAGTCGATAGAAAAGGTCGACGGTGGCCGCCTGTGGATCGGCTGAGGGTGGCGCTTG
This sequence comes from Pirellulales bacterium, assembly GCA_035694685.1. GTDB lineage: Bacteria > Planctomycetota > Planctomycetia > Pirellulales > JAICIG01 > DASSFG01. The sequence goes on along the minus strand of DASSFG010000432.1, from coordinate 12,648 downwards.
CACCGGTTCGGCTGCCCGAGCGTCGGCCGGATCGGCGTCGCCCAGCCCGGCGACCAGCGCCGACTCACTCTCGGCAATCGACGGCAGCTCGCCCGCATAAATCGGCACCTTGATCCAGATCGGGTCGTAGTCCATCACCTCGAACAACGGCGCACCAGCCGAGACAATCTGTCCGATGGTGGCCTGTTGCACACGCAAATAACCGTTGCGCGGCGAGACGATGGGAATCGGTGTGGCGTCGCCGGCCTCGGCTTCGAGCTCGATTTTTTCAAACAGCTCGCAACGCTGTTCGGCGGCCGCCAACGCCTTTTGCATCAGTGCAAGCTGTGCCCGCGCGGTGTCGACCGCGCCACGAGTGGCGGCCCCTGCGCTGAATTGCCGCTCGATGCGGCCGAGGTCGATCTCGGCGGCGTCGACCCGCGTTTGCGCTTGCTTGAGCTGCCCGTCGGCGTCGACTTGTTGCTGAGAGAGCAGCAGACGGGCCTGCGCCACTGCAATGCGTTCCGCCGGCGTCAGCACGTCGCGTTCGCGCGAGAGCAGCGGCAAAAGAAGAAAGAGCGGTTCGTTCTGCTCGATGCGCGTTCCCACGTCGGGCACGCTCCCCTCCGAAACGGGTTTCAACGTGCCGACCGTCGGCGCCGTCACGGTAATCGACGCACCCGTTGGCAACACGACCTCGCCACCGTAAGTTCGCCGTCGGCGGACGACTTTCCGCTCGACCGCTACAGTCTCGATTCCCAGCCGCTGCTCTGCCTCAGGCGTCAGCTCGATGGTATTGAGCTCGCCTTCTTTGGCCGGGTGCGCCACCTTGGCCGGTTCCGTATGGCCGGCCTTCGCCGGCGCCTTATGGCAACCCACGCCGCCGATTGTCGCCAAGACAATGGCCGCCAGCGCGGTGGCGCCGGGCCGAAGAGATCGTATCGCTTCTTGACAGTACGCTTGTCCTCGTGCGGACGGTGAAGGAGACGGTTCGGCTTGCGAGGAGTAGGACGATCTCTTCGGAGGATGGTCGTGCATGAATTCGTTTCGTCGAGCCGGCGGCCGTTTACGCGATCCTCCATGATAGTCCGGCCACTCGACCGCAGCCAAGCCAGCCAGCGCTTGGGTAGGTCCTAACAGGTGCTTGCTGGAAAACTAGTCAAGGAAAAACCAGGGAAGCGGTGGGAAGAGGGGTGCGCGGAATTAGGCAGGCATCACTGAAAGAACACGGCGATGCCGCGCCCCATGCGTGCCATCACAATATTGAGAATCACCATGCCGACGAAGAGCACAGTTACCGCATACAGCCTGAGAAGTCGCCAGTAGGCGAATGGTTCGCTCGCGTCAGCCGGCGCCTTGTACGGGTTCTCGTCCATACGACCATTCTAGCGTCGGCGGGGCGAAGGAACAAAAAGATGGCTGTCGGGCACAGCCATTGATCGCGTGCGGCACACCACTAACAACCCTCCCAACCCGCTATCTTCACGCCTACCTCTCCCCGCCCCAACCGGACGGCCGATAACGATCATTGCGGCGCAGGTTAGGGGCAGGCCATCAAGGTTGGCTGGACGCACCTGCATCCGCAGGCCGCCCTTTCTTCCGGGAATAGGGCGGCTTTTTTCATGCGCCGGCCTTTCTGCTACACTACCCCCATGCCCCGGTTTCAGTTCAGCTTGCGAGGTTTGCTTTTAGCCACGACGTTCGCGGTCATCGCCACATGGTTTGCCACACTGGGCGGTGTCGGAATCGTAGTGGCATTTCCTGTGGTCATTGCGGCCTTATGGGGCATCTACCGCAGAGATGTCGTTTTCCTTGGTGCCTGCCTGTTTGTCGTCGTGGCGTGCCTCATCTTGGCGCCACTGCGAGGTCATTAGCGATGCGCCGCCCCCAGTTCTCCCTCCAGACGCTGTTGTGGTTGATGGTCGTGGTCGCTGCGTTCCTTGGCGGAATGTCCCTGCAAAGTAACCTTGATGAGCCAAAACCACACGGTACCATAATGGCGTTTCAGAGACTGTCCTTCAGTCTGGACGCGGGCTAACCATTCTAATGGCCAATCATCCTACTCAAGCGAGCACCGCCCTGCCGCCGGCCTTTGCGCCTGTCTCGGCACCGGACGCGCTTGAACGGGCTAAGGAATTGAGTTGCCAGATCTTCGGGGCACCGGTGGCCATCGAAATGAACCGTGATCCCGAATACCCGCAGGATGAGTTTACGCTGCTGGTGGTCGAGCCAAGTGGCGACATCGAGCGGCTGTTGGAATTGGAGTGTGAGTGGATCCGACGCATGGCGGAAATCGTGCCTGGGCTAACATCATTTCGTTTGGCCATTCGTCCAAAATAAATGACCGAGGCTGGCGACTTCATCGACTTGGCCGCCAAGATAATACGCGTGCGGAAGCGTATGTCGGGCTACAGCTAATGAGCGAACGTCGAGCGCGGGACAGAGTACCGGTGGCCTCTTCTCTGTCGGGTGTTTCGGGAGAGCGTTAAAGTGGAAACTCAGCGACGATGGATCCAGGGCGGTTCCCGCGATAGTCGCTCGCAAAGTTCAATTGCGGCGTTCATCAAGCGGCTGTTTTGTCGCCGCCGCCCAGAGCTCGAGTTGATTGCCGTGCTGCCGACACTGGTGCCTTGTACGGGTTCTCGTCCATGCCACTATTTAGCGTCGGCGGGGCGGGGGCTGCGTGAACAAAAGCCCCAACGGGTAGCCCGAAGGTTGAGAACGCTGTGGCGAAAGAATGGGCTAGCGGTTAATCGAAAAGTATCGCCGCCAGTACGGAGAATCGACTGGTGGCGGCACTGGAGGTATCACGATGCCGTCGTTGCCGAGAACCGCTACGCCGCAATCCACTAGGGAGCCAACGTCCTGGATCACTGGCGATCGTGGCGATTGGCCATCAAAGTAAATTGACTCGTACTCGCTAGACCTAAGATGTGAGCGCTCTGGCGGTGGGACTGGCGGAATCACAATGGCTTCCTCCCCGAACTTCTCAAGCCTGAGCGAACCTGCCAAACGAACCTGGTCATCGCTGGCCAGAGAGTGCTGGGCGATCGCGGGCACGTTCGGAAGCTCAACAACGGAGCGCTTGCCGAGCGCCGCCAACAGGGTCATTGACGCCAGCAAGATGACCAGGGCTCTAAGTTGTTGCTGATTCATGGGACGGATTATATCGGGGACCGTCACCACGGCAAATATCAGCTACCTACTTCAGCAGATCGAGTTCCATCGTTAACGCGTAATCCGCAAAGCCGAGCGATCGCCAGAAGGCGATGCCAGTGGGGTTGCCCACAAGCACGTCCAACCGAATGCGCGGCGAATTGCGCCATACGTTCTCCTTGAGCCAGTCCATTGCCTTCCGGCCAATGCCTTGTCGCCTTTTCGACGGAACGACAAAGAATTGGCGCAGATAAATCCATTCCGGCTCGCGCTTAAAGAGAGCGTAGCCGACAGCCTCTCCGCTCTCTTCAAAAATGGCCGCCTGGTACTCGCCGCTGAGCCATGCTTGCATGCGGTCTTCGAGCTGTCCGAGAGACATACGATTGCGGTGGCCTTCATCGCGAATGAGTTGTTGATTCATCGCGGCAAGTAGAGCAACGTCGTTGAGTGTGGCAAGCCGGGCATTCATCTTTGCGCCGTGCGGCCAACAATCGCGAACGTTTCCGCGCTTCCCACCGGCGAATCACAGGCACGGATGCGCCGCACAATGATCACCACTTCAGGCCAAATTGATCGCCGCCGGTGCTGCGGCCAAGGCCGCCTTTGAGCTCGCCCTTGCGCTTTGGCGATGGTGGCGGTGGCGTTGCTTCTTCCGGCTCCGGTTCGGCTTCGGCTTTCTTTGCCTCGGGCTTGGCCTGCAGGGCCTTCATCGAGAGGCTGATCCGCTGCTGCTCGGGATCGATGGACAGGACTTTGACTTCGACCTTCTGTCCTTCGCTGACGATGTCGCGTACCCGAAAGACGCGGCCGTGCGAAAGCTCCGAAATGTGGACCAACCCTTCCACGCCCGGTTCCAACTCCACGAAGGCGCCAAAGTCCATGATCTTGCTGACCGTGCCTTCGTGAACACTCGTGCCAAAATACTTTTGCGGCGCGGTCGTCCAGGGGTTCTCACTCAGGTCGCGGAAGGCGAGGCTGATTTTGCCGGTCTCCTGGTCAATCTTGCGAATCTTCACCTTGATCGGCTGGCCGACTTGCAACACTTCGCTGGGATGCTTCACCCGCTGCCACGACAACTGGCTGACGTGCAATAGCCCGTCCACTCCGCCCATGTCAATGAAAGCGCCGTAATCTTGCAGGCTGCGCACCACGCCTTCGCGCACCTGACCTTCGGCCAACTCCGACATGAGCTTCGTCTTGGCTTCGGCCTTTTCGCGTTCGAGCACCGCCCGACGGCTGAGCACCAGGTTGCGGCGTTCGGGGTTGGCCTCGGTGACCACGCAGGTCATCGACTCGCCGACGAACTGCGCCAGATCTTCCACGCGGTACAGCGAGACTTGGCCGGCCGGGATGAAACCGCGAATGTGGTTCACCTCGCATTCCAGTCCGCCCTTGTTGTGGCCGGTGACTTTGGCCTCCACCACCATGCCGGTCGCCAGGTCCGACCAATCGGCCACGTCGACCGCGGCGCCGGGCAAGGCGATTTGATAGAGCCCCTCCTCGGCGTCAAAGCGCGTGACGATGACTTCAACCATCGTGCCCACTTCGGGAGCGACGGGAAATTGCCGTAGCGAGAGCACTCCCTGATTACGGCCGCCCAGGTCGATGAAGACGTTGTCGCGGTGAATCGACGCCACTCGGCCTCGGTGACGGCTTTCGGGCTGAAGTTCGCCTGCCGGCGCCGCCGCGGAGCCTGGCTCGATCATTTCATCGAGCGACACGTCGCCGAGCGCCTCTTCGACTTCCAACTCCATCTCGATCGGCAGCCGCTCGCGGATGTTCGGCACGTCAACTTTCTTGGCGGGCGGAGTTTCGACGGAGCCTACCTGCGGCTTGGCCTTCACCTTCGGACTGCCGGGCCGCTGAGAGCCGATGCGGATTTTTGGGCCGTGCGACCTCGCTGCACCGGGCGGGCCCGGATCGGCAGCCGGCCCGGGCGCCGGGCTGGCCGGAGGCTCAGGGGGATGAAAGGCGCCGGCTGGCTCGACGGAGCCGGGAGCAGGCGCGAGATGCTCGGCAGACGGTGCGTGATCGGGCTGGCTGAGCGGAGAAGAGGGGGCCGTTTCAGAAGAATTGCTGGTCATTGACAAACGCGCTGCTAAAAAAGCGGCAAAGAGAAGCGATCGAAGAAAGTCCGGTGCAAAGGGGGCGAAAAGATGTTAGTTTAACAACCGCTTGCCGGTGTTGGTAGTGAAAAGGCCGTTCGATGAGTGCATTTAACCCGCCTTCGTTTGGCGATGAGATTGACCAGTTGCTCGCTCCCGCGCGCTTGAGCCCGCTTGGTCCGGGCGAGCCGAACGTCGCCGTTCGCGAGCAACTGCAAGCGTTGTCGATCGATCGCCTGTTTGGCCGGCAGGCTGTCGATCGAGAACAGCCTGTCGATCGAAAAATGGCCTCCGCGTGTCTGGCGGGCCTCTGGCTGTATCACGGCTTTCTCGAAGAATCGCATACCATCAGCCAGCAAATCGAGACGCGCGAGGGAAGCTATTGGCATGGCCTGATGCACCGTCGCGAGCCCGATTACGCCAACGCCAAGTACTGGTTTCGCCGCGTGGGCGAACATCCCATTGGCGACGAGCTGGCATCGGCCGCTCGCGAATTAGCCGGAACTGGTGAGCTTGACGCGGCGTCAAAGTTCCTGGCCGGCCAAACACGCTGGGACCATTTCCGATTCGTCGATCTGTGCGAGGCCGCCGCGAATGGCCATTCCGCCAGCGGGCCTTTGTGCCGGCGAATACAAGAACGCGAATGGTGGCTGCTTTTTGGTTACTGCTACGACCGAGCTTGTTCGCGGAACCACAAAGGATAAGCTGGAATTATGCCTTTTCAATTCTATTGCCCGCAGGGCCACCTGTTGGAAGGCCACGAATCGCTCATGGGCCAGCAGAGCCAATGCCCGATGTGCGGCAGCGTATTCGTGATGCCGTTCATGCCTGGTGCAGCGATGCCAGGTCCGGCGGCGCAGCCGGGCCAGATGCCGGGCGGATGGCCCGGCTATGGGCAAGCAGCGGGATATGGGCAGCCCGGGCCGCAAGCTTACGGCCAGCCAATGGCGCCGGGATATCCGGCCGGCCAGTATCCACCCGGCCAATTTCCAGGTTATCCGGGCGGGTATCCAGCGGCGCCTGGCGCCCCGATGCCCGGATACGGTCAACCGCCGTCGCAGCCGCCCTTTACCGGCAGCCCCACCGGCCAGCCCCTGTCGCCCGATGGTGGCGCGGGTGCAGGCTTTCCGTTCATTCAAACGGAACCGCAACCCGCAGCCGCTCCCGTACCCGAGCCCGAGCCGCCGGCGGCTGCCGCCGCAGCGCCGGCGCCGCCTGCAACGGAAGAGAAAAAAGAAGAACCCAAAGAGCCTCGCATCGTCCGCATTCCTTGTCCGCAGGGGCATGAACTGCAAACGCCGATGGACATGGTCAACCAGGACGTACTTTGCCCAATTTGCGGTACGCAGTTCCATTTGAGGTATGAAGACAGCGTCGAGTTCAAGCAAGAGCAGGCCGAGTTGCGGCGGCGCAAAGCGGAAAGCATGAACCAGGCTGCCCTCAAGTGGTCGATCATCGCTGCGGTCGTCATTGTGCTCAGCATCTTGGGAATGATCATTTTCAGCGCGATGCGGCGAGAAGCAGACTTTAGGCCGCCGGAGCCTGAACCCGCAGCGACCGAGAGCGGACCGGAAACCGAGGGCGAGCCGGCTGATAAGACGGAGAAGGACACGAACAATCCAGCGGAAACGGCATTACCTGCCGAGTCGGATTCAATGTCCGCAGAGGAGCAATGATGCGAGAGGGGCATCATCGCAGCTTAGCATTCCTAGTCGTCACGGTTTCGGATGATGGGCTAGTGCGCTGTCAAGTGGTGCTGTGATGGGTCAACGCGGTAGCTGGGGCAGAAGCTGGCCGGGGCAGACGTCGCTCCTCCCAAACGCGCTTGCCGGCCAGCGATGCCCCGGTGGTCGGGCTACCGGGGCATCGCCGCGACGGAGCCGATTGCGCAGGGTTGCGCGTTAGAACGCGGCTTTGCCCCAGCCACCGCATACTATCCTAAATAGCCGTGCGCGATTACCGGGCGCAACGGCTTCGGTGGCTGGGGCAGAAGCTGGCCGCGTTCGACGGACCACTTGTCCGACGCCCTGCCGGCCAGCGGTGCCCCGGTGGCCGCGCTACCGGGGCATCGCCGCGGCGGAGCGGATTGCGCCGGGTTGCGCGTTAGACCGCGGCTTTGCCCCAGCCACCGCATGCCGAACATGCACCCCGCGCCTGCCGACGCTCGAAACCGGCTCCGATTTCCCGCTGGGCACCAATTATCAAAAAAAGCGGCTCCGCCGCAAACCAAAGCGGCGATAAATCGCCGCACTCCAAAGGTGGCCGGCGGTTCTTGCGCTACGATCGGCAGCTCTCGCGCTTTTCCAGGCGGATGCTTCTCCCGCCGAGATCGGCCTCCTAGCGGTGTTTTTGCGATAAGCCGCCGCAGCCGTTCCACTTACGCACAACAATACCGCTGGCCCTGTCGCTTGGTACGTGGCTTGCTTAAAGGGGACCGCGTATCTGCCCGGGGGGGCGAGATCGCAATGGCGTTCAGCGATGCCTTACGGACTATACATCTCCGCGGAAGGCGCCCAGGCGCAAAGCTTGCGCATGGAGACGATTTCCAATAACCTGGCAAACGCCACGACGCCGGGCTTCAAGCGGGAGCTGGCCGTGTTTCAGTCGCGGTTTGCCGAAGCCGAACAACGGGGCCTTGTTCCGCCAGGCTCGGGCGCACTCGATGACCTAGGCGGCGGCGTCGACACAATGGCCACCGTCACCGATTTTTCGCAGGGCACCGTCAATTCAACCAACGTGCCTACCGACCTGGCGATTCAGGGCGACGGGTTTTTTGTGGTCCGTCGCGACGGCAAGGATCTATTGACGCGGGCGGGCAATTTCATGTTTGCCAACAATGGCACGCTGGTTACGCAAGACGGCAACCCGGTGCTCTCCACGCTGGGCACGCCCGTGGCCATCGATCCCGAGCTGGGTGGCTGGCACTTCACGACCGACGGCGCCGTGGCGCAGCAAGGCGACAAGATTTATCTCTCCATGGTCCGCCCACGATCGTATGGCGACTTGGTCAAGACCGACGCCAACCTTTTCTCGCCGTTGGGACTAGTGGCGCAAGTTGCCCCAACTGAACGTCAAGTGCTCAGCGGACACCTGGAGAACTCCGGGGTACAAAGCATCAGCGAGATGACCGAGATGATCGAAACGTCCCGCGCCTTCGAAGCCAACGTGAACATGATCCGCAACCAGGATCAGATACTGGGGGAGTTGGTCAGTCGGGTGCTCAAACAATAGGAATTAGGTCTTAGGACTTAGGTCTTAGGACTTAGTTTTTGAAAGCAAAGATTAATCCTAATCCCTAATCCCTAATCCCTAAGTCCTAAGTCCTAAGACCTAAGTTCTAAGACCTAACACCTGCAATGAGCCTACAAACTCTACGCACCGGCGCGACGGGCATGATCGCGATGGAGATGAACCTCGACGTCATCGCCAACAACCTGGCGAACGTCAACTCCATTGCCTTCAAACGCTCGCGGTCCAACACCGAAAACCTGTTCTACCAGCAGATCAAGCTGCCGGGCGCTCAGGATGCCTTCAACAACTATGCCCCCACCGGCATCGCGATCGGGCTCGGTTCGCAGGTGCAGGGCACGCAGATCATGTTTCAACAGGGTTCGTTTCAAACGACCAACAGCCCCTACGACCTGGCCATCGACGGCGAGGGTTTTTTCCAGGTCATCGATCCCACGACCAACAATTTTCTGTATACGCGGGCCGGTAACTTTGCCGTCAATGCCAACGGCCAGCTAGTGGTTGGCTCGGCTCAAACCGGCCGGCTCGTGCAGCCGCAGATTACCATCCCCATCGACACCATGGGCGTGGTCATCAGTGCGGAGGGAAACATTTCGATTCAGCAGTTCGGCCAGACGCAGTTCTCGCAGGTCGGACAATTGCAAATGGCCAAGTTCCTTAATCCCGAAGGCTTGCTCGCCATGGGTGAGAACTTGTTTCAGGAAACACTCTCGTCGGGCGCCGCCATTTTCGGCCAGCCCGGCACGAACGGCCTGGGCATTATCCGTCAGAACACGCTCGAACAATCGAACGTCGAACCCGTCAACGAGTTGATCGACCTGATCACTACGCAGCGTTCCTTCGAGTTGAATTCGCAGGCCGTGCAGGCCGGCGACCAAATGTTGCAGCTCGTGAACAATCTGAGGCGGTTTTAAGGAGAGAAGCAATGAGCAATGAGCAACCAGCAATGAGTGACAAGTGGAAAGTGAAAAGTGGAAAGTGGAAAGCGGGCATGCGCGCGGCCCTTCACTTTTCACTTTTCACTTTTCACTTTTCACTCTCTACCCTGTTGCTACTCATTGTCAGCCCGCCCTGCGGCGCGGCGGAGATTGAATTGCGGTCGGAGTGCCAGGCCAACGGGCTGGTGCGCTTGGGCGACGTGGCGGAGATCCATACGCACGATACGGCTGAACTGGCCCAGTTGAAAGCAATGGAGCTCTTTCCGGCTCCGGCGGTCGGCGGCAAGTCGTTCGTGCGTGCGCGTGAGGTGCAAGACCTACTGGCGTTGCGGGGCGTGAAGTTGTCGCAGCACCGCTTAACCGGCTCCAGCCAGATCGAGATTCACAACGGCGTGAAAGCGGCTGGCCCCCTTTCGTCGAGCGCCGTCACGCGGGCGACGCAAAGAGTGGAAGCGGCCATCGCCGCCAGCTTACGCCGCTCGGCGGGGGAAGACGGCGCTTGGAATGTCGAGCCGCAGCTTGAAGACCAGCAGATACAACTGATCTCGGCAACCCGAGAAACGATTACCGCTGAAGGCGGCCAGGCGCCCTTCAGTGGCGAACAACAGTTTACGATCACCGTGCCAGGCAAAACGGGGCAACAGCAATTCGCCGTCTCGGCCAAGGTCACGGCCGTGCCGCTGGTCGCCGTTGCGACAAGGGCCTTGGTACCGGGCGATATCGTGCAACGCACCGATGTCAAGCTCGACCAAGCCAAGGCGCGCGACGACGACATTCTCTTTCATTCGCTCGACGAAGTGATCGGCCAGCAAGCCAGACGGGCCGTGGTCGAGGGCCAGCCGATCAAGCAAGAAGACGTTCAATCGCCGGTGCTCGTGCACCGCGGCGACGCGGTGGTCGTCTTTGCACGCAGTGCCGGCATTCAAGTGAAAACCCAGGGGCGGGCCCAGGAGGAAGGCAGCAGAGGCGACGTGATCGTCGTCCAATCTCTGACTGGCCCCGAGCGGTTTATGGCCCGAGTGTCGGGCATTCACGAAGTCGAAGTTTTTGCCCAGACCGCCGATGCCGACGCGGCGACCGTGCCTACGGAACGGATCTCGCAGGCGCTGAAGCCGGCCAATCGCAAACCGGGCTGGGGTAAAAAGGCCGGTACGACCGGCTCGCTCGGTTTTCGACTGCCCGGAAGCTCAGCCCCGCGACAAGCGGCCGTGCCTAATGACGACTTGCGACCGCTGACGACGGAACGACGGCAACGGGAGGTGACGCGATGAGGATCATTCGGCGTGCGGTCTTTGCCGCAATTACCGGTCTGGCGTTGGCTCGCGGCAGCCAGGCCCACGCACAAAGCTCCAGCCTGTACGGTCCGCCCGAAAAGCGCCGGCCGCTGACGCTGGAGGCCAGTTCCTGGTACTACATCAAGCCCGAGGAGCCGCCCGAAATCCAGCTCAACGACCTGGTCACGGTCATCGTCGACCAGAAGTCGCAATACATCAACCAGGCCCAGTTACGACGGCAGCAGCGCACCAGCATGGATGCCGATTTGCAAAAGTGGCTGCAATTCAAACATTTCGGCTTGGGGCACGCCCCCATGGTCGGCGGCAGCCCGGAGATTGAAGCCCTCTACAACCTGCAGAACCAATTGCAAGCCCAGTTGCGGCAGGCAGACGGACTGCAGTTCCGCGTGGGAGCGACGGTGGTCGACATCCGGCCCAACGGTAACCTGGTGATTGAGGCACACGGCCGCCAGCAATGGAACCATGAAATCATGGAGATGGCGCTTTCCGGCATCATCCGCCGCCAGGACGTGCTGCCGAACAATACGGTCCTGAGCGAAGACGTTTCCGAACTCCAACTCTACGCGCGCCAGGAAGGTCACATTCGCGATAGTTGGCGCCGCGGTTGGCTCTGGCTGTTCCTAGATCGGCACAAGCCGTTTTAGGCGCGGGTGGCTGAAGTTTTTTGTGTGATGCACTCACTTGTGGGCAAACGCCGAAGGATCAAAGCAATGAGCAATGAGCAACGAGCAATGAGCCGCATGCGGATGCAACGTCGAATATCCGTTTCGCCCTCACGCTCCCACACTCATCGCTCATTGCTCATTGCTCATTGCTTTCTGTCCCTCTGTCTCATTCATACATTCCAATCCACTGCAGCCCATGCCCAGATCCGCCTGAAGAACATCTGCCGCGTGAAAGGGCAAGAGGAAAACACGCTGCACGGTATGGGGCTCGTCGTGGGATTGCGAGGCACGGGCGATGGCGGCGGCTTCCTGCCCGCTATGCGCAGTTTGGCGATGGCGATGGAGCTGATGGGCAGCCAGATCGGCAAAGGCGGCGCGGCCGAGCTCAAAGACGCAAAGAACGTGGCGCTGGTCAGTGTGACGGCAACGGTGCCCGCGGCCGGGGCACGGCAGGGCGACGAGATCGATTGCACGGTCAGCTCGATCGGGTCCGCTAAAAGCCTAGAGGGAGGCCGTTTGTTTCTTACCGCCATGTTGGGACCGCAAGCCGAAGGGACCCGCGTGTACGCCTTTGCCGAAGGCGCCCTGCACGTTGAAGACACAAAGTTCCCCACGACGGCCCGAATTCATGACGGCTGCCGGCTGGAAGAAGATTTTCTCAACGTCTTCGTGAAGGACAATACGATCACGCTCGTGCTCGATGAGCACCATGCCGACTTCGAGGTCGCACAGGAGATCGCCGAGCTCATCAACCGCAACTGGTACAGCACCACGCCAACGGGCATGACGCGCGGCAAAACCTCGGCCAGCCTCGTCAGTATGCAGACCAAGCCGGTCGCCAAGGCACTCAACGCCAAATTCGTAGAGGTGCAAGTTCCGGCCGCCTACCAGAGAGAAGCCGTCGATTTTGTTTCCCAAGTGATGGGGTTGACCATTGCCGAGCCGCAAACCCCCGCACGTGTGGTCATCAATGAACGGGCCGGTACCATCGCCATCAGCGCCGACGTGGAAATCGGCTCGATCGTCGTAGCGCACAAGAACATCGTGGTGGAAACGGGCGACAACTTACCTGCCGAGCGGTTCGTTGCCATCGATCCCAGCGAGCTGCAAACCGCCAAGTTAAAAGCCTTGGTTGCCGCGCTAAACGCCGTCAAAGTACCGACACCTGACATTATTCAAATCATTAAGGACATCGAGCACAACGGAAAATTGCACGGCGAACTTATCGTGGAATAAAGGTCTTAGGTCTTAGGACTTAGGA
>DASSFG010000431.1:0-9228 GCA_035694685.1 Pirellulales bacterium | reverse complement strand
ATCGACTCTTCGCTGCCGGTCAAGAAGTGCCAGCCCACTTCGGCGCCCTCGCGTCGGTATGCCCGGACGTAAGCCACTTTCTTCTCCGCGGCCAGTTCCGCCGTTTCGCGCGGGTCGAAGCTGACGGTCACTACCTCATAGTCGCGGCCGATGGTGTATTTCACCGCCTGGCTGCTCTTCAAAAAACCGTTGAGCACTTGCGTACACAACATCGGACAGCGGTAATAAACCAGAAGCAGCACCACCGGCTTGTTGTGGAAGAACTTTCCCAGCGCCACCTGCTGTCCTTTTTCGTCGCGCAAGGGAAGGCCGAGCGGCAGTTGCTCACCCAAATGCTGGTCGATGCCGATTTGGCTGACCATCGCCGCGACCTGCCCCTGATCGGCCGGAGGGTGATATTCTGCGACGGCAAAGGGCCGCTGGGCGAAGGCGGTGCTTGCAATGACAAGCAACAGACCCGAGGCAAACAACCAGCAGGCGCAGCATCGAACCCATTTTGCATTTTGCATTTTGCATTTTGCATTTTGACTTGCTGCCGCGGACGTTGCCACCGCAGCCGCGGTGTCCCCTCGGCGAGTGAGTGATCGTCCGGCTACGGGCGTCTGGCACGAACGAGTCGTCCACTCTTGAGGTTTAATGCAAAATGCAAAACGCAAAATGCAAAACGCAAAATGGCATGATGGTCGCCGCACCTGCTGCATTATCTTTCCTCCTCTCGTCGCTCATCCGCCGCCGCTTCCTTCTCTTCCGGCAACACCCGTGGCACCTCGTCTTTCGTCTCCGGCAATCCTTCTTCAAGCAACAGCTCGATCGCGCGCTCGACGGGCAATTGGACGACGCCAGGCTCTTTGTCGATCCAGCGGTAGCCATTCAAGGCGCGGTCCTCGGCCGCGCGCAGCCGGGCCAGATCGTTGGCCGGCTTCTCTTGCAGTCGCGGCGGGGGCGGCGATTGGTTGGCAATGAGGGGGCTGAGTTGGGGGTCGTGGCGCTCGGCGCGGCCTTCCAACAGGCCGGAAAACCAGATCAGGAAGATGCACACCAGCCCCACCGCGACTGCCAGCGCGAGTGCGGACAGCACGAGCGGTTTGCTTCGCACGTCAGTCGTTTCATAGCCGGCCTCAAGCGACAACCGGTCAGGCATGTTTTCGCTCATGCGTCTCCTCCGTCAGTTCGGGATCGTAGATCGGCAAATCGGCGCGTGCGGCCAAACGCCAGCAGAAAATCGCCAGCCAAAAGCCGCCAATGCCTGCCCAGGCCGCGGGCAGTTGCCACGGCAGCGTCAGCGATTCTGGAAAAACGCCGGGCATGGCCAGCCAGTAACAATCAACCAGCCGGATCACGAGCAGCCAGGCGCTGAGCCACATCAGCCGCTGCCGGTGCTGCTTGACGTCGCGCGAGAGCAACAGCGAAAAAGGGACGGCAAAGCCCAACGCCATCAGCACAAGTACGACCAGTTCGTAGCCGCCCACCGAACGGTGTAAATACCAGACGTTTTCTTCCGGGAGGTTTCCCGACCAGATGATCAAGAATTGCATGAAGTGAGCGTAAGACCAGAACATGACGGCGGTCAGCAGAAGATTTCCCAAGTCGTGCCGGCGCGTCGTGTTTACCACTTGGTTCCACGGTGGGTACGTTTCCAGCAGGCTGATGACGAGGACGCACAGGGCGAAGCCCGAAAGCGTCTGTCCGCCGAAATAGAGAACGCCGTACATTGACGAAAACCAATGCGGTTCGAGCGACATCACCCAATCGACCATCGCCAGCGTAATGCTGAAGGCATAGATGATCAGCCCCGCGCCGCTGACCCGCTGCCTCCACAGGTTGCGTCGCGATTCGGGGTCGCGGTCTTCGTTGGGCGAGAGCAACGTGACGAACAGCCCGAGCGCGATCCAAAGGGCGAAATAGACGACCGCCCGGACTTCATATCCTGCGACGTTGAGCCAATGCGATTTTTTCTGCAGGTTCTCATCGACCGACACCAGCGACGGATCGCCCCATTCGTAAAGCGTTTGGACGTTCATCGCGATCGGCACGAACGCGAGCGCCAGCAGCGGCAGCGATGCATAACCTGCTTCGGCAACGCGCCGCACGGCCAGCCCCCAGCCGCCTCCTGTCACGCCGTGCAGCATGCATACCACGAGCGAGCCGAGCGCCATACCCATCCAGAACAGGAAAGCGACGAGATAGGAAGCCAGAAACTCCTTCGAGCCGCCGCCGTAGCCCAGCGCGCAGACCACCGCGCCGACGATGCCGACCAGCAGCGAGACCAGGCCTGTACGGCGCAGCAGCGAGTCGCGTCCGATCATCCCCGGCCTCCTTGTTCCGAGACAAGGAGACAAGGGGACAAGGAGACAAGGGGACTGCGCAAGCGAATGCGAGCGTTCGCAGAACTTCTCTCCTTGTCTCCGTGTCGCCTTGTCTCCTTGTCATTCTGCTTGGAGCCAGATCCTGACGAGCCTTGCGACTTCTCGCGTTCCAATTCCTCATGCCGCCGCTCGCCTTCTTCCGGCAAGCGGCGATGCTCGCGGATGTCGCGCTGGAGCTTGCGCTGTCGCTCAATATCAAGCTCTTCGGCGGCCTCGCGTTTCTTGCGTTCTTCCTCCTCCACGGCTTCCGATTCAGCAATCTCATCGCGCAGATTGGCGGGCACGTCATCGACGCTGCCGTTCTGGCTGCGCTGCAAGGCGCGAATGTAGGCCACAATTGCCCAGCGGTCGCGCGGCTCGACGCGGCTGGCGTAACTCGGCATCGCGCCGAAGCCGTTGCTGATCACATCGTAGAAGTGCCCCACGGGGGCGTTGAGCAAGCGATCGGTGCTCACAAAGGAAGGCGGCCGGCGGAAACCGCGCTGGACGATCATGCCGTTGCCGTCCCCCACGCGACCGTGACAGGGCGAACAATAGATGTTGAAACGCTCCTGACCACGTTCCAGCAATTCGCGGTTCAGGTCAAGCGGCAGTTCAGTGACGTACTTGCCAGCGACTTTACCGGTATAAAAGGCTTCGTCCTCACGCAGGTCGCCGCGGGCGACCGTACCGGCCACCAGCGGACGGGCCGACGTGCCATCGTCGAAGAACGTGCTCGCCTCCAGCGGCTCGAAGCGCGGCTCGTCGTACATATCGAGCATGTCGCAACCCGTTGAGTTGAGGAGGAGTGCGATGGCAACGAACGTCCGATATGAGAAAGCGCCTGCCGTCCGTGAAAAGACAAGGAGACAAGGCGACAAGGGGACAAGGAGAGGAGCAGTTTCAGCGCCCAGATCCGCTTGCGCACTCTCCTTGTCTCCTTGTCTCCTTGTCTCCTTGTCATGGTGCGTACCGCTTCCGGTCTGCCTCAGCATCAGTGCCCACGCAGGGATAGCCATCTCCTCGCGCATCACGGCTGCACCTCAAAGACGCGTTCGGGTTTGAGGCCCTCTAAAAACTGCCGGGTGTCGCCGATGTGGAACTTCGGATCGCGGGCCTCGATCAGTAAAAAAAAGCGGTCGCGGCTGGCGCGTACAAACTCGGGGACGTTGAACACCGGATGATACGGCCTGGGCAAGCCGTTCAAGGCCAGCATGCCGAAAAGCGCGGCGAACGAAGCACCCAGCACCGACAGCTCAAACGTAATCGGAATAAACGACGGCCAACTGTGCAGTGGCCTGCCACCAACATTGATCGGGTAGCTGATAACCGACGCATACCACAGCATGAAATACGCTCCGCCGCCGCCCAAGATGCCGCCGACCAGCGTGACCAGCGGCAACCGCGTGCGGCGGAAACCGAGCGCCTCCGACAATCCGTGCAACGGGAACGGCGAAAAGCCGTCGGTGCGCGTATAGCCTGCCTCATGGGTGCGCTTGGCCGCTTCGAGCACGGCCTCGCCCGTCTCGAATTCAGCCATCAGGCCGTAGATGTTCTCGGGTACGTCCATACGCGGTAATGGGCCTTAATTGGGATATCGTTTATCTGCGACGCGACCGGACAAGGTGACAAGGAGATAAGGGGACAAGGAGAGGATGTTTTTTCGCGTCGGCTTACGCTTGCGCCTTCCCCTTGTCTCCATGTCTCCTTGTCCCCTTGTCTGCGTGCTTCGGTTTGAGCCCAAACCAACCGCTTTCGTCCGTTTCATACCAGGATCTACCTTTCACTGTCGCTCACCATCTCGCGCAGCTCGAAGATAGAAATCATCGGTACAAAGCGGATGAACAAAAAGAACAACGTCAAAAATAAACCGATCGAGCCAACGAGCTCGGTAATGTCCCAAATCGTCGGGTAGTACATGTGCCAGGCCGAGGGTAAAAAGTCGCGGTGCAGACTGGTGACGATGATTACAAACCGCTCGAACCACATTCCCGTCTGCGTCACCAGCGAAATTAGGAACAACGCATACACGTTCCGCCGGATGGCCCGTGACCAGAAAAGCTGCGGCACGAACGCGTTGCAAATGACGATCAACCCGTAGCTCCAAGCGTAGCCGCCGAGCATGCGATTGACTGCAATATAGCGCTCGAAAGGGTTGCCGCTGTAATAAGCATAGAAGACTTCGCAGGCATAGCCGTAGCCCACCATCGAGCCGGTGGCGAGCATCACCTTGGCCATGTTGTCGAGATGCTTGACGGTCACGAAGTCGTGCAGCCCGTACATCCAACGCAAGGGAATGGTGAGCGTCACCACCATGGCGAAGCCGGAGAAAATTGCTCCCGCCACAAAGTATGGCGGAAAGATGGTGCTGTGCCAGCCGGGTACGATCGCCACGGCGAAGTCCATGCCAACGATGCTGTGAACCGAAAGCACCAAGGGAGTCGCCAGACCGGCCAAGAGCAAGTAGGCCATCTGATAACGCTGCCAATGCCGGGCACTATTTCGCCAACCCATCGCCAGCATGCCGTAGACGATTTGGGCGAAGCGGCTCTGGGCGCGGTCGCGCAAAGTGGCCATGTCGGGTATCAAGCCAGCGTACCAAAATATTAGGGACACCGTAGCGTAGGTCGAAACGGCGAATACGTCCCATACCAGCGGACTGCGAAACTGTGGCCAGAGATCCATCGTGTTCGGATATGGCATCAGCCAGTAAAACACCCACGGCCGTCCCAGGTGCAATAGCGGAAACATTCCGGCGCAGGCCACGGCGAACAGTGTCATCGCCTCGGCGAAACGGTTGATGCTGGTCCGCCATTCCTGCTTCAACAGCAGCAGAATGGCGGAGATGAACGTGCCCGCATGACCGATGCCGATCCACCAGACGAAGTTGATGATCGGAAAGGCCCAGGCAACGGGCACGTTGGTGCCCCAAATGCCGATGCCCGTGGCGAGCAGATACGTAGTGGTATAGAGAAAGAGCATTAGCATGGTGAAGCCCGCGGCGAAGCCGAACCACCAGCTTTTGGGCTGGCGGGTCTGTACGATCGAGCTGATCTTGTCGGTGACCGAGCCGTAGGTATGGCCCGGCTCAAGCACCGGCAAGCCGCCGATCGTTGCGCCGCTCGAAACAGTAGCTGAATGTTCAGTCATCTGCCGGGTTTAAGTCCAAGGTCCAAAGTCCAAAGTCCAAGGTCCAATGTCATGAGTCGATTTCCTTCAGCAGGGCATCCATATTCTGGTCGCGCTCGTCGAGCGGTGGCGTGTCGCCCGACTTTGGACTTTGGACTTCGGACTTTGGACTTAGGTGAGGATGCGGGTTGCGCAAGCGGGCCAGATATGTCGTTCGCGGACGCGTGTTCAGCTCCGCCAGCACGCCGTAATTGAGCGACGACTTTTGCAACTGGGCCACGCGGCTGCCGGGATTGTTCAGGTTGCCGAACACGATGGCCTGTGTCGGGCAAGCCTGCTGGCAGGCGGTTTGCAGGTCGCGGTCGGTAATCGGCCGGTTCTCCTTGTGCGCCTCGATCTTCGCTTCCTGGATGCGCTGCACGCAGTAGCTGCACTTTTCCATCACGCCACGGCTGCGGACCGTCACGTCGGGATTGCGAAGCATGGCGAGCTGCGGCTCGGTGTCGTAATGGATGAACGCCTCGTAGTTCAGAAAGTTGAATCGCCGCACTTTGTAGGGGCAGTTGTTAGAGCAGTAACGCGTGCCAACACAGCGGTTGTAAATCATCTGATTCAGCCCCTCGCTGCTGTGGACCGTGGCTCCCACCGGGCAAACCAGCTCGCACGGCGCCTTCTCGCAGTGCTGGCAAAGCATGGGCTGAAAATAGGTGTCGGGATTATCGACCGTGCCCACATAATAGCGGTCGATACGCAGCCATTGCATCTCCCGGCCGTGAGAGACCTGCTCCTTGCCGACGATGGGCACGTTGTTTTCGGCCTGACAGGCGATCACGCAGGCATTGCAGCCCACGCACGCCGTCTGGTCGATTACCATGCCCCAGGCGTTGTCGGTCTCTTTGCGTTCAGGAAAGTCGCTCTTCTCGTCGGGGTAGAGTGTTTGCAGCTTGAAGGGTTGATGGCTGTCCTCGCGGCTCTTGCTTGGGTGCCCGGCCAAGAGGAACTCCGGGTTGTTTTTAAATTCGTCGAGCGTGCCGAACTGCACGACGTCGCGTCCCTCCATACTGTAGTGATCTTGCGTGACGACGAGCTGATAACGCCGGCCCGTTTTCCGCAGCTCAACGCCTTTGACGAACCACGGGCCGATGGCCGGGCGAATCTGATAAGCGTTGAACCCCTGGCCGTCGCCCACACGTCCGCTGCGCGTGCGGCCGTAGCCCAGCGACAGGTTAACGACGCCGTCGGCATGGCCAGGCACGATCCAGATCGGCGCCTCCATCGTCCGCTCGCCGATGGTCAATTCCACCAGGTCGCCGTTGGAAAGCTGGTTTTCCTGCGCGGTGTTGGGACTCACGTAGACGGCGTTGTCCCAGGTCAACTTCGTGATCGGTTTGGCGAGCTCTTGCAGCCAGCCGTTGTTGGCAAAGCGGCCGTCCCAAACGCTCGGATCGGGCGAGAAGATAATCTCCAGCCCCACCTCACTCGCCAAACGCTCGCCCGCTTGCGGGTCTTCGCCATTAAAGGAAAGCTCGACCTCACGGGGGCTGGCCTTTGTCTCGGGCATCACGCCGTCGTGGACCGCTTTTCGCCAAACTCGCCCGAAGTCGCCAGACTCGGACCGCTTTTGCCAATGTTGCTGCACGGTTTCATAGGCCGCCTGGTCGGCATGGCCGAGCAAGACCGACAACAGCTCGTGAGCCGTGCGGCCTTCGTACAGCGGGGCAATGAGCGGCTGGACGATCGACACGGTGCCATCGAAGGCCCGGGCATCGCCCCAGCTTTCCAGGAAGTGGGCGGCCGGCAAGTGCCAGTGGCAGAGAAACGACGTTTCGTCGTAATGCTGCGAGAGATGAACGGCGAACTTCACCTTATTGAGCTGGCCTGCAAAATCGAGTTCCGCCGGCGTGTTATAGACTGGATTGCCGTCGATGATGACCAGCAGGTCGACTTCGCCGGCCGCCATGTCGTCGGCCAGCGATTTCAGCGAGTCGAGCTGGTCTTCGGGCCGGGCTTCGACCGGCTCGATGTGTTCGACTGTCTTGCCGACGTTGCCGAGACGCCGATTGATCGCATGAACCAGCGCGTGAACGACAGGCGGCTGCCCGTCGCCGGCGATGACGATGCTGGCGCCCGCAGCGGCCTGCAGATCGGACACGACGGCTTCCAACCACGTTCCAGTCACGCCGGCCGGCATGTCGGCGCCGCCTTGCGGCAGTGGCACGCTCAGGCGATCGGCCAGGGCGCGGGCGAGCGCCTCAATCTCCGACGGCGCCAGCGGCAACCGATGATCGGCCATGGCACCCGTGAGCCCCGGCGTAGACTCAAAGGCGTACAGCCGGCTCATTTGTGGTGCAGGCGTCTCGCCTGCCGTCTCTTGTGGTGCAGGCGTCTCGCCTGCGTTGTTTTGTGATGTAGGCGTCTCGCCTGCCGTCTCATTCGGCTCCTTCTCGGCCGCCGCATTCACCACCCGGCGGCGGTCGATAAACTCACGGGCGTAGCGCACGCTTCCCGGCATACCCCAGAGAAAATCGGCGTCGAGCGAAACAATCACGTCGGCCTGATCGAAGTGGTAGATCGTGTCGACGTATTCGCCGAAGGCCAGCTTGGCGCCGGCCCGCACGTTGTCACGTCCGCACGGTTCATACTGATGCCATCTCGCATCGGGCATCTCTTTCAACAGCGTCTGCAGTTGATCGCCCAGCGTCGGCGAGGTAATCGTTTCGGTCAAAATCCGCAGACCACGGCCGCGGCGCGCCTTGAGAGCGGGCAGCTCGCCCGCGATGGCGGTCAAAAAGTTGTTCCATGTCGCTACCCGCTCGCGGTGCATCACCGTCTGTGAGCGATCGGGATCGTAGAGCGAAAGGATGGACGCCTGCGTGAAGGCGTCGGTGGCGCCCAGGCTGGCCGGATGATCGGGGTTGCCTTCGATCTTGATCGGCCGGCCCATCTGACTTTCGACCAGTATGCCCGTCGCGTAGCCGCCCAAGCTCATGGCGGTGGCGAAATAGAGCGGCTTGCCCGGCACGACTTCTTCGGGTTGGCGAACATAGGGCACGATCTTCTCGGCGGGTTGCCGCAGGCATCCCATCGAGCCAGCCAGACCGAGCGAGGCCGCCATTAGCTTGAGGAAATGCCGGCGACCGACGGCATCCATCCATTGGCCTGCCTGCCGCGGGAATTCATGCCGCAAATAGTCCTGAAACGTCGGCGTATTAGCCAGTTCGTCGAAGCTGCGCCAATACTCACGCCCATTTGATGTCGCCAGCCGCGCACGAATCGCCTGCCAATCGATCGACTGCCGCTCGACGATGGGCAGTTGCTGCACGCGTGGCTGGGGCATAGCCGGGCCGTGCTCGGGACGGAGTTTTGAATCAGCGTCGTTGCCAGACGATGCCCCGGTCGCTTGTGCCGGAACATCGCCTGGCCGCCGCCCAATTGCGGCGGATTCGGGATCTTCCCCGTCCAGGCTTTGCCCCAGCCACCGCTGCGCGTTTTCCACGTTCATGGTAACGTCGTGTTCGCTCATCGGTGGCAGGTCCAGCAGTCGAGGAGTTGTTCGGTTTCCACGCCATGTTCCTTCATCAATCGCAGGGCGTCTTCATGCGACTTGGGCCGCGATTCGGGACCGAAGTGTACGACTTCGCTGATTTCGCGAATCGCCGCCTCGGGCTTTTCATGGCAGTCGAGACACCAGGCCATTTGCAGCGACGATGCCCGGCGCATGAGCGGCATCTGATCGACGCGGCCGTGGCAACTT
>DASSFG010000430.1:0-13114 GCA_035694685.1 Pirellulales bacterium | reverse complement strand
CGAATCATGGCAACAACCTTTCCCCATCACTTGTAAGACCAGCGGCACGGTCGTCAAGGCGCCCACGGCGACCAACGTCCATCCGGCGGTTTTCCGCTGCTCGCCGGACAAACGATTGGCCAGCAGCAATCCGATGCCCGCCCCCAACATGCCCCGCGTGCCGGCGATCAGACCCACTTCCGGCAATGTCAATCGTGTTTCTCTCATTACCGCGATCTCCTGTTAAAACGAACAGCAAGGGAGCAACCGCCGTGCCCAACTGGTCAGATTCATCCGCCGCCGGCCGTAAACGCGTTCAATACGGGCCTTGTGTTGCGTTCCGAAAACCGAGCTATAACCTACAATTGCCTGTCCGCTTCGCCGCGACAATTGAGCCTCGCAGCTTGACCATATTTGCTGTTCCTTCTCAAGGGGGCTAGGATGGTTCAGGGCCTGAATTCCAGTTCAAAAAGTATCGCATGGCGACAATTCACGGCGTGGTATACGGCAACACGATTGAGCTGAGCGAGGCCCCTGGACTTCCCGATGGCCAACGGGTGGTGGTCCAGCTTCAGCCGGCGGAAGAGCCGCCTGCAGAGCGGCCGAAAGGCGGCGATGAACCCGTTGGCGCTGCGCCGCGCCAGCCGGTCGACGAGCCGCCGCCGGAATGGCTGGAACACTTCACGGTCGACGAGGCAATCGCGCCGGCGAAAATCATCGTGAAGGGTACGCGGCTGTTGGCTGAGGATCTGGCGAGGCTAGTCGAAGAAGGACGTAGCGACGACGACCTGCGACGCTTGCACCCCGAGCTGACCGCGGGCGACATCGACGCCCTGCACCATTACGTGAAAGTGCCCGCCACCATGCGCCGTCTGTTTGGCGCCTGGGCGGACGAGGCCGAGGAGCTCGACAAATTTCTTGCAGAGATGCGCCGGCTTCGTAGGCTGCCTTTTCGAGACCTCGGCGAATGAGTTTCGTCGTCGACACCAACACATGCTCCGCGTACATCCGTGGAAATCCGCTAGCGTATAATCGGTTTCTGCAATACTCAGGGCAACTCTACATCTCGGTCGTGACGTTCGGTGAGTTGACGATTTGGGCAAGTCGCGCGAAAGCACCGCCAAAGCGAGCGGCGGAAGTGCAGGACTTGCTGAAGTCCGTGACCATCTGCCGATGTGCGTCTTCTACGGGCCCGCATTGCGATGTTTATTGCCGCCCAGCAGCCGCGGCGTCGGTGACGAAGCGGAGGCTCTTAGCTCCCGCCGTTGCCCGGCCCAACTCGGACCGGCGATTATCGAACTGATCAAATGACTGGTATACAACGACTTCGCCTTTCGGCAGTCCGATGAGCCGAAAACGGCCCTGGCTATCGGTGAGACGCGTGTCGGTCCTCGAGCGGAAGCGCGGATCGGCCGGCAATCCGCCCGCGAAGACGCGAGCGCCGACGACCGGCTCGTCCAGGTCATCGACAAGCACACCGGCGATTTCCTGATCGGCCCGCGGCAGTACGATATCGCCCAAGACATGAGTTTCGCCGCTGACGGCCGTGAACTCCGCCTCTTGCCTGCCAGCATAATCATCGCAGCTTATGTTGAGCCCATAGGCTGCTTTCGGGCAAAGCCGCGGGAGTTCAAACCGGCCATCGCGATCGGTAGCCACGGGCTCGCTATCGACGTACGAATAGCGTCCCTGTCTGTCGTATCGGCGCACCACTGCGTTAACTAGCGCGCGGCCGTCTTCATCGATCACGCGTCCTACTGCGACCGCGAGCGGGGCCAGTTCGATCGTCAGTGGCTTTGTCGGTTGGTCAAGCTGCGACAGCAGTACAAAACCGCCCAAACCGCGGCGACGTTCAAACGCGCGTACCAAGTATTGCAACGACGGCTCAAGGTCCTCCAGCACAACATGCCCCTGGGCGTCACTCGTGGTTCGCTCCGGCGGCCGTCGCGCGCCAAATCCGTCTCGTTCTGCAAAACCCTGGTACTGAATCTCGGCGCCTTCGATCGGCTTACCGTCTGCATCGACCACCTGGACAACCAGCGCTGCATTCAACTTCGGCTGCAACTCGAACGTAACCTCCTCAGTGTTCCGACCCGGTCGCACGTCGATGGCCCGATGAAACTCGGCGGGGGCAGCGGTCACCGATCCGGAGCGAAAGTGGGTCACATAGCCGCGGACTGGCCCGGCGACGATCAACTCGGCTTCGCCCGGCAACACCGCGATGGCAAAGCGGCCGTCGGCCGCGCTCTCGACTTTTTCGGCAAAAGGTCGTGACTCTCGCCGCGGCCCCTGCTGCTGGACATGCCAAATGGTGGCGCCGCCGATCCCATTTCCGTTTTTCGCGTCAACGACGCGTCCGCGGACGGGCTCGCCGCGCGGGAGCTCGACGGTGTGCTCGACCTCATAATTGTCGCCTGAAAGTTCGATCGATGATTCGACACCCAGATAATCACTGCCCGAAGGAGGCGTAATGCGCAAGCGGACCTTGCCCGGCGCGAGACCCTCGAGCGTAAAGCGTCCGTCGGCGCCGGTGACATCCTTTGGCGGGCTGACGATCGGCGGCTCGTTCCAGCCCGCTCCGAGCGCCGGTTTGCCTGTGTCGGCAAGCACTACGTGGCCAAGCATGCGGTACGCGCGTTCGACTTCGATTTTGCAGTACCAAGAGTGGACGCGCACGACGTATGGTTTGCCGTTTCTGGGACCAGCGGGCCATGCAACCAAATCGCGTTGCGGCTCATCGGTAGTGGCGACATAAGTCTCGTGCAGCAGAAAGCGGCGGTCATCGACCACCAGCGTGGCGCGGACGTTGGCCGGCAAGCCGCGCAGTACAAATTGCCCGTCGGCGTCGGTCACTGCGGCGAGCGGCAGTTCGGCTGATTCGAGGTCGAGGTAGTCGGGGCTCTCGAGGCTTGGCCGCCAAGGTTGGTCAAGGCCGGCGATTTCGCGGACGCGGATGCGCACGCCGGCCGCCGGGCGGCCGTCGCGCTCGGTCGCGCGCCCAGCCACCTTCCCTTCGGCCGGCAGATCCAACTCGAGCCGTTCTGCCGGCAATGCTGGAACGTGGCGCCAAGCGATGCCGCGGCCCGCTGCGCTGACGATGACATCCAAGGGAACGAGATGCGGCCAGCCCGGTCGTGGTTCCGACAGGACCATCTTTTTGAACTCAAAGCGTCCCTCGGCGTCGGCCGTGGTTTGGGTAATGTTGCGTGTGGGACTGGGCCGCATGCCGCCATTGGATTGCGACCAAGAAGCAGGCGCCTCGCGCAGATACACGGCGGCGCTCGCCGCCGCCATCGCATCGCTCGACACTCGTCCGGAGACTGCGATCGCGGTTGTCGATGGTTGCTCTGGCTCTCCGTCTACCGCGTCGCCCCATGCGAGGCCCAAGAGCAGCGTGGCCCAGACGACGAGCAATCCGACGGCCTGACATCCGCGGTCATTGACGATGGCAGCGGGAGCTGAGTGGTACGGGATCATCGTTCGAACCTTTCGTACATGCACCTTTCGTACATAGGGATTTAGGGTCCCTTCCGTCAGCTTCCATGCACGCAACTCGGACGCGTTTCCAGACGTCGACGCACGACGCCGCCAGGCCGGCATAGCCCACGAGGCCGAGACGCAAGCCGTCCGCGCGGCTGAAAAACCCCTACACGTCTTCGCCGTTGGGGCCGGCGGTGAGTTTGATGGGGCCATCTTTGGTCATGGCAACGGTGTGCTCGAAGTGGGCGCTGGGGCGGCCGTCTTTGGTGACTTGCGTCCAGTGGTCCGAAAGGCCCTTCACTTTGCCGGTGCCCATGTTGACCATCGGCTCGATGGCGATCACCAGCCCGGGCCGCAGGTCGAAGTCGCCCTGCTTGCGGAATTGCTTGCTCGCGAAATTGGGCACCTGCGGCTCTTCGTGCATCTCGCGGCCGATGCCGTGCCCGACGAACGTCTCCACGACGTGAAAACCCGCGTCGTGGACGTACTTTTCCATTTCGTCGGCCACCTGGCTCCAGCGGCTTTTGACCTTCATCAACTCGATGGCCAGGTCGAGCGTGCCTTTGGTCACCTCCAGCAGCCGCTGGATTTCGGGACGGACGCGGCCGACGGCACGCGTGACCGCCGCGTCGCCGCACCAGCCGTCGAGCTTGCAGCCCGTGTCGAGGCTCACCACGTCGCCCTCCACCAGTCGGCGTGGGCCGGGGATGCCGTGTACCACCTCTTCGTTGATGGAGATGCAAGTGACGGCGGGAAACGGCACCGTGCCGGGCACCCCTTTGAACAACGGCACGGCGTTGTGCTCGGCGAAAAAACGCTCGATGGCCAGGTCGATTTCCGCGGTGGTGGCCCCCGGCCGCACCAACTCGCGGGCCGCCTGGTGCGCCTGCCAGACGAGCAGACCCGAGCGGCGCATGAGGGCGATTTCGCGCGGCGAACGAAGGTTGATCACGTGGCGGTCACTCCTTCTTGGCGACGACGGATGCCGTCGACAACCGTGCGAACCCGGTCGAAAACCTCCTCGGGCGTGCCTCGCCCGTCGATGACGTGGAGCAGACCACGGTCCTGATAATACTTGAGCAAAGGTCGTGTCGTGTTCCAATATCCCTTCAACCGTTCGGCGATGACGGCGGGCTTATCGTCGTTGCGTCCGCGGCCGGCCAGACGACGGATCACCTCGGCGTCATCCACGTCTAATTCTATCACCACGTCCAGTGGCAGCCCGACCCGCTCCAGCATCTTGTCCAACCCACGGCCCTGCGCCAAGGTGCGGGGAAATCCGTCGAAGAGGGCGCCCTGGTCGCAGTCACCCTCGTGCAGCCGCTCATCCACCAACTTGATGATGACGTCATCGGGCACGAGTTGGCCGGCGTCCATGTAAGGCGCCGCCAGGCGGCCGGCTTCGGTCTGCTCGCGGACGGCCTCGCGCAACATGTCGCCCGTGGAAAGGTGCGGAATGCCGAGATACTCCAGCAAGCGCTGCGACTGCGTACCTTTGCCGGCTCCCGGTGGACCAATAAAGATTAAACGCATCGGTCAGCCGCAGGGTTCAGGGTTCAGGGTAGGAGGTAGGAGTCCGAAGCGTCGTTTAACCGCAAGGTCAACGGCCTGCGCGAGCATTACCTCCGCGCGAGCCGTTGGCTCTGCGGTTAAACGATGTATCTCTCATCCCTTATCCCTAGCTGAACCCTACTCCAAAAGACCCTTGTAGTTTCTCATCACCAGGTGGCTATCGATCTTTTGCACCAGGTCGAAGGCCACGCTGACGGCGATGAGCAAACCGGTGCCGCCGTAAAAGCTGGCCAAATTGTAATCAATTTCGGCCGACCGCGACACCAGCGTGGGCATAATGGCCACCAGGGCCAGGAAGCCCGCACCGACGTAGGTGATGCGGACCATGACCTTTTCCAGGTAGTCGGCCGTGCGTTTGCCCGGCCGATAGCCGGGGATGAACGAACCAAAGTTCTTCAAGTTCTCCGACATGTCTTTGGGGTTGAAAGTGATGGCCGTCCAGAAATAGCAGAAGAAGTAAATCAAGATCACGTAGAGCACGTTATGGGTATAGGTCGCCGGCGACATCACCGCGCCACCGGCCTCGGTGAAGAACTCGGAGAACTTCGACGCGATCGGATACTTGTCAGGGTCGGTTGGAAAAGCCCTGGCCAGCAGATTGAACAACACGCCGGGAAACATCAGCAAGCTGCTGGCAAAAATGATCGGCATGACGCCGGCCTGATTCACCCGCAATGGCAGGTATTGCCGTGTGCCGCCGCCGAACACGCGCCGCCCACGCACGTGTTTCGCGCTTTGCATCGGAATGCGCCGCTGACCTTGGGTAATGTACACGACGCCAAAGACGACCGCCGCGAACAACATCGTCAGCACGATCAGCTTGGCCACGCCCATTTCGCCCGGACCTGCTTCGAGCACCAGCCCGTCTTGCACGATGGGCCAAAACAGATCGATGCCGGCCTTGGGCATGCGGGCCAGAATGCCGGCCATGATCAAGAGGCTGATGCCGTTGCCAATGCCGAACTCGTCGATCTGTTCGCCCAGCCACATCAAAAAGATCGTGCCCGCGGTCATCGTCATCACTGAAACAATGGACCAGGAAACCTGTAATGAGCCGCTGGGGTTCAAATAGGCTTCATCGACCATCCCGCTCGTGACCAGGAAGCGCAGATAGAACCAGCTTTGGAACAGGCAGAGCACTACGGTGGCATAGCGCGTATATTCATTGATCTTTTTACGGCCGCTCTCGCCTTCCTTCTGCAGCTCTTCGAGCGGCTTCCACACGCTGCCCAGGAGTTGGAAGATAATCGAGGCCGAGATGTAAGGCATGATGCCCAGGCCGAAAATCGTAGCTTCGTCGAGGCGCGACGCGCTGAACGTGGCGACGCTCTTGAGAATGTCGGTGAAGCCGCCGGTGTCTTTGAACAGGCCCGACTTCGACTGATCGATGATCGGCAACGGAATCCAGAAGCCGACGCGGTAGATAGCCAACAGGCCGAGCGTGAGGAAAATCTTCCGCCGCAGCTCGGGGATGGTGAAGACGATGCGTAGTTTTTCCCACATGGTTTTAGCCGTCCTATGGCGCTTCCCTGGCCAATCTGATAATGACGAATGACGAAATCCGAATGACGAATGCCGAAGCACCAATGACGAATGTTCTCACTCACTCGACTATTCGTCATTCGTGCTTCGTCATTCTTTCGTCATTCGTCATTGGTCATTCGTCATTTTGCCTCTTGGTTTCCCTTCGCTTTAACTCTCTTCTTGCCTTTCACGACCGGGGCCTTGGCCGGCAACACCACGGCTTCACCGCCGGCGGACTGGATTTTTTCCAACGCCGATTTGCTGAAACGATGGGCGGAAATCTTGAGCTTTTTCTTCAACTCGCCGTCGCCCAGGACCTTCAGCACGTCGAAGCGGCCCTTGACTTTGCCCGTGGCACGCAACGACTCGATCGTCACTTCGGCGCCGGCGTCAAACCAGTTTTCCAGGTTGCCTACGTTGACGGCCTTGACGACCAACGCCCACTGGTTGTGAAAGCCGCGCTTGGGCACGCGACGCACGAGCGGCATTTGACCGCCCTCAAATGCCGGGTGAGCGGTCCAGCCGGCCAATTGGCCCTGGCCCTTATGGCCGCGGCCGGCGGTCTTGCCGCGGCCTGAGCCCAGACCGCGGCCGATGCGCAGCCGCTTCTTGTGTTTCTTGATGCCGCGATGGATGTCGCTCAGGTTCATTGCAGTGTTACTCCCCGCAGTCGTTCGACTTCCTGTTTGGCCCTCAGGCTGGTGAGGGCCTTGATGGTGGCTTTCACCAGATTGGCCGGATTGGTCGAGCCAAAGCTCTTGGTCAGAATATCGTGAATGCCCGCCGCTTCACAGACCGCCCGGACGCTGGCGCCGGCCTTGACGCCTGTGCCCGGAGCGGCGGGAACCAGCACGACGTGGGCGGCGCCGAACTGGCCATAGACCGTGTGCGGAATGGTCGGCCCATCGAGCGCCACCTCGATCATATTGCGCGTGCCGTCCTTGACGGCCTTTTCGACCGAGGGCGGAACTTCGTTGGCCTTGCCGTGGCCCCAACCGACTTTGCCGTGGCCGTTGCCCACCACGACCATCGCCGAGAAGCTGAAGCGGCGTCCGCCTTTGACCACGGCGGCGCAGCGCCGAATCTTGACGACCTTGTCGATTAACTCGCCACGGTTCGTAGTAGTTCCTGTTGACATAGAAAGCTGGCGTGAGTTTGAGTCGAGTGAGTTGGAAAGCCCTAGCAAAATGACGAAGCACGAATGACGAATGACGAAAGAATGACGAAGCACGAATGACGAAGGCATTGGAGCCCCCTCATTCGTGCTTCGACATTCGTCATTCTTTCGTCATTCGTCATTCGGATTTCGTCATTCACGCGGCGGTCGCTATTCTATACAGCTCTGTGGGACAGCAGCGCGCTGCATTCATTGGATTAAAACTGAAGTCCTGCTTCGCGGGCGGCGTCGGCCAATGCGGCAATGCGGCCGTGGTATTTGTACTCGCGGCGGTCGAAGGCGACTTCCTTGATTCCGGCGGCCAAGGCCCGCTCGGCCAACGTTTTGCCCAGCGTTTGAGCGGCCGATTTGTTGCCGCCGTAGGCGCCGGCGAGGTCTTTGTCGCGCGTGCTGGCAAAGACGAGCGTGCGGCCGGCCGCATCGTCGATGATTTGCGCATACATGTGCTTGTGGCTGCGGAAGACGCTTAGCCGCGGCCTGGTCGAATCTCGCTTGATGCGGTTGCGCACGCGAAACCCGCGCCGAGTTCGCTGATGGGCTATCGTTCGTTCGTGGTTCATGGTCGTTTCTGCCGTCTGCCTTCTACCTTCTGAATTACTTCGTCATTGCCTTGCCGGCCTTGCGCCGCACTTGCTCACCGTCATAACGAATTCCCTTGCCCTTGTACGGTTCGGGCTTGCGCACGGAGCGTACCTCGGCGGCAAATTGGCCGACCATCTGCTTGTCGGTGCCTTTGACGACGATGTGCGTCTGGTCGGGGCAAGTGACCTTTAGCCCGGCGGGAATCGGCATCTGGATTTCGTTGGCGAAGCCCACGCGGAGCTGCAACATCGAGCCTTGCACGGCGGCGAGGTAACCGACGCCGACGATTTCGAGCTTCTTTTCGTAGCCTTCCGTAACGCCCTTCATCATGTTCTGGATGAGTGCCCGGCTAAGGCCTTGCAGAGCACGCGCCGTGCGCGTTTCGCCATCGCGGTTGACGTTGACCTGCTTGGCCTCTTCGTCGACGGCCACTTGCACTTCGCGGCGAAAACCCCATTCGAGCTTACCGAGGGGGCCTTCGACCGCCACCTTATTGCCGGTGACGGCCACCTTGACGCCCTTGGGAATCACGACCGGTTTTTTTCCAATGCGGGACATTATATCTGAGGTCTTAGGTCTTAGGACTTAGGTCTTAGTATACGATGCAGGCTCAAGTCCTAAATCCTAAGTCCTAAGACCTAAGATCTAAGATCTAAGCCCTTCTTACCAAAGTTCGCAAAGCACCTCGCCGCCGAGATGCCGCTGCCGCGCTTCCCGGTCGCTGATCACGCCGCGGCTGGTACTGATGACGGAAATGCCCAGGCCATTGAGCACCGGGCGCAAGTTATCGGCGCCGCTGTAAATGCGGCGGCCGGGTTTGCTCACGCGCTTGATGTGCCGGATCACACGCTCGCCGTTGGGCCCGTACTTCAGGTGAATGCGCAACTGCGGGCTGGGCTTGGCTTCGATCTCCTCGAAGTCCCAGATATAGCCCTCGCGCTTCAGCACCTCGGCCAGGCCGCGCTTGACCTTCGACAACGGCATCTCCACACTGGGTCGCTCAACACGCACCGCATTGCGAATGCGGGTCAGCATGTCGGCGATCGGGTCGGTCATCATCGTTCGGTTATCCCTTTACCAACTCGCCTTCTTCATACCGGGAATCATGCCGTTGTCGGCCAGCTTTCGCAGGCAGATGCGGCAGATGCGAAACTTTCGATACACCGCCCGAGGCCGGCCGCAGATTTTGCAGCGCGACTCGCGGCGGCTCGAAAACTTCGGCTTTCGTTTCGCCTTGGCTATTTTCGATTTGCTTGCCATACACTAGTTAATCGTTCCTAGGTTTTTGCCATTCGATGAATGACGAATGACGAAATCCGAATGAATGACGAAGCACGAATGACGAATGGCCGCACCATTCATTCGTCATTCGTCATTCGGACTTCTTTCGTCATTCGTCATTGGTCATTCGTCATTTTCCGGCCTATCCGGCTGCCCGCCCTTTTGTCGTCTTGACTTCTTCTACCTTGAACGGCAGCCCCAGGCCGCGGAGCAGCTCGCGGGCCTCGTCGTTGCTGCCGGTCGAGGTGACAAACGTCACGTTCATGCCTTGCACGCGGCTGTACTTGTCAGGGTTGATCTCCGGGAACACCAATTGTTCCGACAGGCCCAGACTGTAGTTGCCGTGGCCGTCAAACGCGGTGGGGCTGAGGCCGCGGAAGTCGCGCACGCGCGGCAAGGCGATGGAAATCAAACGGTCCATGAACTCGTACATCCGCGCCCCGCGAAGCGTCACCTTGACGCCAATCTCCATTCCCTCTCGGAGTTTGAAGTTGGCGACCGATTTGCGGCTGCGCGTGATCGACGGCTTTTGGCCGGAGATCTGGGTCAAGGCGCTGACGGCCTCTTCCAAATGCTTCTTTTCCGTAATCGCGCTGCCGACGCCCATGTTGATCACGATCTTCTGCAGGCGCGGCAACGAAAGACGGTTGTCGCGTCCCAGGCGCTCTTTGAGCGAGGGCAGCACCTGTTCTTGGTAGCGTTCAAGTAAACGTGGAGGCATGGTTGTAACGTCAATCGGTCGGTTTGACCGGGGTTGGGAATGACGAATGACGGATGACGAATGACGAAAGAATGACGAAGCACGAATGACGAAGCACCAGCCGGTTGGCGCCCAGCCAGTCGGTGCTCTGTCGGGCATTCGTCATTCCGTCATTAGTCATTCGGGCTTCTTTCGTCATTCGTCATTGGTCATTCGTCATTTTTTCGTTGCTTATTTCTTGACGGCGCTTGCTCTTGCGCGGGCGGGTCCCAGGGCGCCGATGGCCTTGCCGCACTTGCGGCAGACGCGCTCTTTGGTTCCGTCGCCGGCGATCCGGCTGCCGGTCCGCGTCGGCCGATTGCAGGCCGGACAAACCAACAAAACGTTGGAAATCTGGACGGGCATCTCCTTCGACAGGCGACCGCCTTGCGGGTTGCGCTGGCTGCGGCGGACGTGCTTGTAGACGCGATTCACGCCTTCGACCACAAGCTTGCCTAGCTCGCGATCGATTTTGAGCACCTTGCCCGTCACGCCTGCGTCGTCGCCGCGAATCACCGCGACTGTGTCTCCCGTTCGTATGTGCATCACACCACCTCCGCCGCCAGGCTGACGATCTTCATGAAGTTCTTCTCTCTCAGCTCGCGGGCCACCGCGCCAAAAATACGCGTGCCGCGGGGATTGCCGTCGTTGTCCACCAGCACGAGGGCGTTGGTGTCGAACCGCACGTAGCTGCCGTCGTTGCGGCGCGTCGGCTGCTTGCAACGCACGATGACTCCGCGCACGATCGACTTCTTCTTGATGTCGCTGCCGGGAATGACCGTCTTTACGCTGCAGATAATGACGTCGCCCAGACCGGCGGTGCGGCGGCGGCTGCCGCCCAGCACCTTGATGCACATCACCTCTTTGGCGCCGGTGTTGTCGGCGACCGTGAGCCGGGTTTGCATTTGGATCATGGTTCACACACCTTCGCTCTTCGATTGACTAGCGGCGCCGGCGAGAATGGCCTCTTCGCTGTCGGCCTTGCGGCGACTGGCGGCACGCAAGGCCGCTACGTCGACCACCTGGCTCTTCTTCACCACGCGCACCAGTTCCCAGCGCTTGAGCTTCGACTTCGGGGCGCACTCGACGATCTCCACCGTGTCGCCCGCGTGCGATTCTTCTTTCTCGTCGTGAACGTGGCAGACCGTGCGGCGGCGCAGGTACTTGCCGTACTTCTTATGCTTCACCAGCCGGGGAATCTCCACGCGGCGGCTCTTGGGCGCCTTGTCGCTGGTGACAATTCCGGTTTCGACTCGTTTCGGCATCAGCTTGTTCCCTTCCGAGCGCGCTCGGTCTGAATCGTCTTGATCCGGGCGATCATCCGGCGCTGCTTACGC
Source organism: Pirellulales bacterium (assembly GCA_035694685.1). Lineage (GTDB taxonomy): Bacteria > Planctomycetota > Planctomycetia > Pirellulales > JAICIG01 > DASSFG01. Next base: position 1,443 of record DASSFG010000430.1, on the reverse strand, counting down.
AGCTCGCTCGGCGCGTCGAGCCGCTCCGTCTGCGACTTGATTCGCAAGCGGAACAGGTTTTCGGCGGTCTCTTTGAGCGTGAGCTGCAAGTGCTCGTCGCTCATTTCACGTAGTTCGGTGGCTTTGGTCATGGTCAAACTGATGAGGGATGAGGGATGAAGGATGAGGGCGAACGTTGCTTAGCCCCATCTCTTATCCTTCATCCCTCATCTTTCATCCCTCATCTCTTACATTGTCCTTCTTTTGATAAACCGCACGCGCACGGGCATCTTGTGGGCGAGACGGCGGAAGCAAATTCGCGCGGCTTCTTCCGACACGCCGGAAATCTCGTAAAGCACCGTGCCGGGCTTCACTACCGCGGCCCAATACTCCGGCTCGCCCTTGCCTTTGCCCATGCGGGTTTCGAGCGGGATGGAGGTAATCGGCTTGTGCGGAAAGACGCGGATGTAAAGGCGGCCTTCGGTGCGCAGGTATTGCTGCGCGCTGATGCGGCCGGCTTCGATGGTGTTGGCGCTGATCCAGCCGGCCTGCGTGGATTGCAGGCCGAAATCGCCGTGTACGACGCGGTTGCCGCGCGTCGCGTCACCTCTTATACGTCCTCTTTGGCTTTTTCGGTGCTTGACCCTCTTGGGCATCAGCGCCATGGATTTCGTCCTCTTGATACATGCCTTGGTTGATCCAGACCTGCACGCCGATGTGGCCCTGCGCGGTCTTGGCCTCGGTAAACCCGTAGTCGATTTTTGCCCGCAACGTCGAAAGCGGCATCGCCCCGGCGATCTGCTTTTCGCGGCGGGCCATTTCCGAGCCGCCCAAGCGGCCCGCAAGCTGAATCTTGATGCCTTTGGCCCCCGCTTCCATCGTCTGCTCGATGGCCCGCTTCATGGTGCGGCGAAAGCTGGCCCGCTTGGCGAGTTGCTCGGCGATGTCTTCGGCGACAAGCTGGGCCTGAATCTCAGGCCGGTTGATTTCTTCGATCTTGATGTTGATGCGGCGGCCGACGAGGTCTTGCATTTCGCCTTGAAGCTTTTCGACCTCCTGTCCCTTGCGGCCAATGATGATGCCCGGCCGCGCGGTGTGCAGTATGACCTTGACCTCGTCGCGGGTGCGTTCGATCTCGATCCTGGGAATGCCGGCGAAGCGGTATTTCTCTTTGATGAACTTGCGCAGCTTGCAATCTTCGAGCAGCAGATCGCTGAACTCCTGCTTGGAGGCGTACCAGCGGCTCTTCCAGCCCGTCATGATGCCGGTGCGAAAGCCTGTCGGATGTACTTTTTGGCCCATGTGAGGGTTCAGGGTTCAGGGTTCAGTTGTAGGTCAGGCTTTCGAGCCTGACGCTTCCTCAGCTTTAGTCAGGCTAAAAGCCTGACCTACGTATTGGCTTTAATAGTTGTCTACGGCCACGCGGATGTGGCTCATGCGCTTCTTGATCATAAAGGCCATGCC
>DASSFG010000429.1:0-7713 GCA_035694685.1 Pirellulales bacterium | reverse complement strand
TGCCCGCACGCTGAAATTGCGATCCGGCAGGGTGCGCCGACCTTGATAATCGACGGTCGGCCTTATGGCCTGATGTTTTATACGCCCGGTGGCCGCGATGTATGGGAACGGCCGGCGATTGCCGCGCGCGGGTTTAAAGTGCTCTTTGAAATGGTCCATGGTATCGGCTGGCCGGGTGAGCAAGAGGCGGTCTTCGACCACCTCGATACCTGCATGGCGCGCTCGCTGCGCGACGCTCCAGATGCCCTTGTCGTCCTGCGATTGTATGTCTGTAACCCGCCGCACTTTGCCCGTGACTGGCCCGACGAAATCATGCGCTTCAACGATGGCGAGAGCCAGCACTTCACCAAGTGGTTCGGTATGGAAGGCGTGCCCGAGCCCGAGCGCGGCTATTCCAGCTTTGCTTCGCTGGTGTGGCGTGAAAACGCGGCAAAGGCGCTGGAAAACTACGTGGCGCATGTATTAAATTCCGCGTATGCTCCGCACGTGATCGGTTATTTTCTCGGCGGCGGCGGCACCGAGGAATGGTACTATTACGAGAACTACGATGAACGCCGCTTCGCGATTGACTATTCGCCGGCCATGCTTTCTGCCTTTCGCCGGCACTTGCTGGCGAAGTACGGCCAGGTGACTCGGCTGCGAGAAGCCTGGAATGACCTTCGGGTTGATTTTGACACGGCCGCTCCGCCCGACATCGAGAGCCGCTTTACGCCGGGATCCGGCGTGTTCTGGGATCCGGCGACCCAACAGCGGGTGCGCGACTACTTTTATGTTCACAACAAAGTAATGGAAGACGCACTGTTGTACCTGGCAGCCGCGGTCAAGCGGGCCTGCGGCCGGCAGCAGATCGTGGGGACGTTTTACGGATCGTTGCAGAACCATTGGCTGGTCAAGGGCGGCCAGGCCACCTTCAAAGAACTGCTGCGCAGTCCCGACATCGATTTTCTGGCCTCGCCGCCGCAATATCATCGCCGCGGTCCGGGTGAGCATGGCTGCATCCGCTTTTTGAATGCCAGCATCAAGCGGCACGGCAAGTTGTGGGTCAATGAATCAGACATTCGCACGGTGCTGAGCCAGGCAGACCCGGCCAACCCGATGCGCGACGGCCGGGCGTTGAACATGGCCGACTCGCTCGCCTGCCTCGAGCGCGAGTTCACGCACCTGGTTTGTGAGGGGGCCAGCGGTTGGTGGTTGCAACCGCGTTCCAACGATTACCGCGACGACCGCATCCTCGACTCCTTCGGGCGAATGCAGCATTGCGGGCAAGCGGCGGTCGAATTCGATCGCACTTCGGAAACCGACATCGCTGCCGTCGTCGATCAAGAAAGCTTGCTGACGGGTCCGGCGTTCGCCTTTGATACGTCGGTACACCTGGTAAGCCCGTCTCTCCTCGATGGCTTTCGGGTGGACGAAACGTGCCGCCTCGGCACCCCGGTCGACTATTACGAGTTGGGCGACGTTCTTAGCGCAGGCGTCCGCCAATACAAGCTCTATCTAATGCTGAATTGCTTCAGCCTTACTGATGAGGAGCGGTCGGGGATCGACCGGCTACGCCAAGGCGGAGCAACCACGGTTTGGATGTATGCTCCCGGATTGTTTCGCCCCGGCGCCAAGCCGGAACTGTCATTGGACCACACTCGCGATTTGCTCGGGTTTGTTCTCGCCTCCCAGCGCGGTGAAAAACTCGACGTTCGTATGCGGCTGGCCGATGGGGGGCCGGAATACTTTCCCGATTTCGATCCACAGCGCACTTTTGGCGGCTTTGAACGTGCGCGCTGGACCAAGGACGGTCGCACGGGCGAAATTGTGCGAGAAATGCCCGGACGGACTCGGTTGAGAGAACGATTCTACGGAGCCGGCGGCGGCGAAGTGCTGGCGCGATTCGAGGAGGGCGACCAGCCCTCGATGGTTCTCCACCGACAAGGCAAGTCGACCGACGTTTGGATCGGTTCGGTGATGGCGCCGGCCGCCCTGCTGCGTGCATTAGCACGTCGCGCTGGTTGTCATCTTTATTGCGACGAGGACGAAATCATCTATGCCAATCGCAGTTTCTTGGCGATCCACACTGCGACGAGCGGCCGACGAACTTTCAAATTAAGACGGCCAACCGACGTCACGGAGGTACTCTCCGGCGACGAACTAGCCCAGGGCGCCCGAACGTTCACGGACACGATCGATGCGTTCCGCACGCGGTTGTATTTTCTTGGTGATCGTTCGGCCTGGAAGAAGGCCATCGCATCACGATAGCGGCGCCGGAGTCACGCGCGTCGTTCAATGCCGAGGGGCTTGATCGAGCAAACGGTGTCGAACCAGGCTTGCATGCCGGTGAGAGGAGCGGGTTGAATCGGCAGGATCGCGTTGATGTTGACGCCGGCGCCCGAGCCGCCGTGAGCGGCGTCCCACCAGAGCGAATCGGAAAGATCGGAGTCTTCCGGCAGGACGGCGGCGTCGAAAGCTGGACCAGCGGGACGCCCAGCGCGCTGGGCTGTCGCGGCGCGGCCGCCGAACTGGTGCCCAAGGCTGTTGCTTACGGCGAGCACGCGCGGGTGAATCCCTTCGGTCACGAAAGCCCGCACGTGGGCAGAGCCGATCCGCTCGCCGGTCGCACGAAAAGGTCCGGCGGTCGGCCGATAGGTGGTGATCTCCACCAGGTCGCCCGTGCGAATGCCCAGCTTGCCGGCGGTGGCGACGTTGATCCAGACGGGATTGTCGTGAACGATCTCGCTCAGGTACTTTTGCGGCGCCGTGCGGGCCTGCGTGTGAACGTTCCACTTGAACGTGACCAGCACGAAGCGGTCGTCGGGCAAATCTTCGTGCGAGGGGACCGGTACGTAACGTGGCAGCCCGTCATCGTCGATGCCGATTTTGGCTGCTTGCTTGATGACCGTGGGGCTAAGGATCTCGAACTTCCGCGAGGGAGTCTGAAAACCGCGCAGCGCGCGGCCCTGCACCATGACGCCGATAGCCTCGCGCTTGCCGCTCTCGCCGGTGCGGTGGATCACGCTCGTAGCGGCATCCGTTTCTGAACCGGCCAGGTCGTGGTCGGCGAGCAGTCGGCGAAACGCGCCGCGATTTTGCGGCAGCTTCTGGTCACACCAAACGCCGTGCTTGCGAAGAAAAGTAAAACCGTCGGCGCAGTCGCCGGGCGGCACGTGCCGGCATTGGTGCCGAACGTAGGCTTCGTGGTCGGCGAACTGGAAGTATTTCGACACCTGCGGACCAAGGCGTTTGCCGAGCTCGATCAGCACGTCGGCAAAGCTGACGCAGTCGGCGGGAGGGGGCGTCATTGGCTGCCGCAAAGTCACGTAAGGCCGAAAGTCGTAGCTGTTGCGCGTGTCGAGACCCCACCGCTCCAAGTAAGTGGCGTCGGGCAGAATCAGGTCGGCGTAATGCGCCGTTTCTGAATAGACCACGTCGGAGCAGATGTGGAACGGAATCAGCTCTTCGTTGCGGAGCACGTCAACCGTCAGGCTGCGGCCTTCGGGCCAGGTCGTGGGTGAGCCGAGCGTGTAACTGATGTAGACCCGCAGCCGTGCCCGACCGGAACGCAGATAGTCGTATACCAGCTCGCCGACCTTCATCTTCTGCCAGAGATTGGCCAGCGGAAAGTCGGGCGGGTCTTCCAGGTCGGTGCGAATTTTTGGTTTGGGCGGCAACGGCGGCGGGGGCGGGTATTTCGCCGGATCGACCCGCTCGCTCTCGCCGTAGCAATAACCGCCCGGCTGACCGATGCTGCCGGCCAGGGCGTTCAACAAGATGACGGCACGGTCGTTGTTAAAGCCGTTGTAATGGGCGTGGCTGCCGCGATTGGTGAAGGCGGCACAATTCGGCCTCGAGCGGGCGAACTCCAATGCAATCCGTTCGATGTCGGCCGCCGCCAGCCCGCTCTTTGCAGCCGCCCAGGCCGGCGTGTAGGGACGCAGGAATTCGCGAAGCTGCGCGGCCGGATAGTTGGTCCACTCGTCGATGAACCGCCGATCGTACTCGCCAGCGTCGACCATGACGTGCGCCATGGCCAACGCAACGGCGCCCTCGGTGCCGGGGAAGGGAGCAAACCATTCGTCGCTGCGGCCTGCGGTGTTCGACAGCCGCACGTCGAACGTCACAAGCTTGGCGCCGTTGTCGAACCGCCCCTGGACCACGCGTTTGAGAAAGTGGATATGGCCCTGGTGGGCCTCGTAAAAGTTCGAGCCGAAGTTGAGGAGGTATTTCGTTTGGGCGGCGTCGACGGTCTCCCAGTCGGTGTCGCCGATGCTGGCATAATTGGCCGCCCGCTTGTTGAGCGAACAGAGCGCCCGGTGGTTGAGCACCACCGGCGAGCCGACGGCGTTCATAAAGCGGTCGATCACGTCGCTGATCCGCGAGCGGCCGTAGTGGATGGCCACTTGCTCGGGCGTGCCGGCCGCGAGGCAGTCGCCGATGCGGCGTGCCATCTCGTCATAAGCTTCGGCCCAAGAGATGCGTTGCCAGACGCCTTCGCCGCGCCGGCCAACCCGCCTGAGCGGATAGAGCAACCGCTCGGGATAGGTGTTGATGCTGACGCCCGACTGGCCTTTGGCGCAGATCGTCGCGCCGTTGTTGGGGTCAGCCGGATTACCCGCCAGCTTCACGAGTTGGCCGTCGAACACTTGCCCGACGATGCCGCAAACGGTGGAACAATTCAGGCATACGCCGGTGACCTGCGTCGCCCGGCGGTAATCGTGCGGAACTTTTGGCCGGCCATGTTCACCGGGCCGTGGCCCGGGCGGCGTGTCGCACTCCGCCGCGGCGATTTCGCCCGGTCGCAGAACGATCATTTCGCCCAAGCCGAGCGATGCCATGGCTCCGATGCCGATGCGCATCGCCTGGCGACGATTGATTGTGTCCTGCGAGCGAGACCCGCTCGGCGTGCGGCCGGTGTCGTCAGTCATCGCCGGGATTCTCCCGAGGAAACTCTGACCTTAACTGGGCCCAGGTTTCGATCTCGTAGGAACGTGGATCGTGATTGCGGCCCTTTGCCACTTTCTTGGCCAACTCTGCTCGCAAGCCGCGATAGGCAACTTGCGGTTTTGTGGCCTCTTCGGGTTTGAGCACCGCCAGCTCCTCAATGTGTTTCTCATGAAAGCGAGCAACGGGGCTCGCGGCGTCGTTGGCATCGCCAAACACCAGGGCCGCGCTCGGGCAAGTTTCGACGCACGCCGGTTCCATGCCCACTTCAAGGCGGTGCGAGCAGAAGTCGCATTTATCGGCCACGTTTCGCTGCGGGTCGACATAGATCGCCCCATAAGGACACGCCTCCTCGCACTTTCCGTGCGCAAGGCAGGTATTGGTGTCGATCCGTACGATGCCATCGTCATCGCGGCGGATGGAATCGGTAGGGCAGGCTTTCAGACAAGGCGCGTCGACGCACTGCATGCACACGACCGGCAGGAACCAACGGCGGACTTGCGGGTAGTTTCCCTCGTCGTAGTAATAAACCTTAGTGCGGAAGTTCCCCAGCGGCACCTGGTTCTCGACCTTGCACGCCACCGAGCAAGCATGGCAGCCCGTGCAACGTTCCAGGTCGATGGCCATTTGATAGCGCGGTTTGTCGGGCATGTCATTTCTCGGCACGATACGTCAGGGAATTCCCAATGCTTCTTTCAAGCAGTCATCGATCGCGGTCATCGTGCCCGCAGAAACGTGTCCGATCGTGTTCACGATACGCGACTTATTGAACGTATCCCGATGCGAACGGAAAGTCGACAAGCACGACGTGGCCTCGTCTCATGCGCGGCGTGGATCGAGGTCGTTGTAGACGTCCAATGCGGGATCGTCCCAGCCTGCCGCAAACGCAGACTCCATTTGTGCCAGGAATGAGTCGGCGACCGGATCGTCAAACAAGTGACGCACTCGCTCGTAAACCTCGGCGCGTATCAAGACATATTCGGTGTTCGTATTGGGGTCGACAAGGCGAAAGGGCGTTTCTTCCGCCGCCTGAACGGCCGAACTCTGTTCTTGGGTCAATTGCGTCATAAGCGGTTTTCCTGCTGAAGGTATTTTCGCATCCGTCACGCAGCGATACAAGGTAGCGGCTGAACCGGAGGAGTGCCGCTGTACCTAAATCGCTTCCCCCTTCCAACGCACAAAACCCTCGAGGGCGAAATACTCGGGCAGGCCGAGCTGGTTGTAGCTGGCCGCAGTATTGCGGTTTCGGTCTTCGGCCCGTTGCCAGAACTCGCGCGCGTCGGAGCCGGGAAACAAGGCCGTGTCTTTTTGCGATTCGTGCCGGAAGATGGCCTTCTTCTTCCGCTCCAAGTCGGTTGGACTCAGCGGCACGGCAATCTCGATCTCGTGCGGCGCCCACTCTTGCCAGGCGCCGCGGTAGAGCAGTACCTCGGGCAACGCTTTGCCAGCCGACCCCATCTCTTTCAGCGCCAGCAGGATCGCTTCGGCACACACACGGTGCGTGCCGTGCGGATCGGAAAGGTCGCCGGCAACGTATATCTGCTGCGGCGCCACGCGCTCGATCAGCTCGCGAATGATCCGCACGTCTTCGCTGCTGACGGGGTTCTTGGCGATGGTTCCGGTGCGGTAGAACGGCAGGTCGAGAAAGTGCAGGTGCTCTTCGCGGCAACCGCAGACGATCGCGCCCGCCTTGGCTTCGCTCCAGCGAATGAGGGCTTTGATGGCCAACACCGTTTGGGTGTCGGGCTCGCCCGGCGACTTCTTACGCAGCGATTCATGCACGTCGTTCTCGACCGCCAATGATTTTTCGTGGTCGATGTTGAAGCGACGATTGAACTCGACGACCAGGTCGGCCACGCGCTGGGCGTCGTGGTCGAACACGGCAATGTTGCCGCTGGTCATGTAGGCGACGTGGACTTCGTGCTGGTCTTCGACGAGGCGAATCAACGTGCCGCCCATGCTGATCACGTCGTCATCGGGGTGGGGACTGAAGCAGATCACCCGCTTTTGCTCGCGTCCGCCCGGATGGTATTCGATGGTGTCCATCATCCAGCGAAATACGCGATGGGCCAGACGCTGCGAAGGGCCGTGATGCCTGAGCAACTGGTGCAGGTTGTGCTCGCGGAAATCCTGGTCATCGAGCTTGAGCAGGGCCTTGCCGGTCTTTGCGCTGAGCCACAGCACCGCCTGCTTGATGAGCGGATCGGTCCAAACAACGTTGCCCAGCACCCAGGGTGTGGCCATGCCGGTCAGCTCGCTGGCCGAGGCCTCGTCGAGCAGAATGGTCGCGGCCGGATGCTCACGCAAAAAACTCGCAGGCACGCGGTCGCTCAGCGGGCCTTCGGCTGTCTCGCGAATGATCGACGCCTTGTGCTCGCCGAGGGCGATAAGAATGATCCGCCGGGCATCGAAGATCGTGCCTAGCCCCATCGTGATGGCCTGTTGCGGCACGTTCTCTTCGCTGAAGAAATCGCTCGACGCATCCCTGCGCGTGACGGGATCGAGTGTGGCCAGCCGCGTGCGGCTGTTGCGCACGCTGAACGGCTCGTTGAAGCCGATATGACCGTTGCGGCCGATGCCCAAGAGCTGCGCGTCGATGCCGCCGGCCCGTTCGATGGCGTCTTCGTAGCGGCGGCAATACTCTTCGACGTCGTCGAGCGGCACCGTGCCGTCGGGGATGTGAATTTGTGAACGCGGGATGTTCACGTGGTCAAAGAAATGCTCGAACATCCAGCGATGGTAGCTTTGCAGTTGATCGGCGTGCAGGCCGTAGTACTCGTCGAGATT
>DASSFG010000428.1:0-12587 GCA_035694685.1 Pirellulales bacterium | reverse complement strand
CCCCCGCCCCGCTCGCTGGTCCCACCCTACCGCGCTGACTAATGCAACTCGTCACATGTTGGTGGCGTCGTCGGCCATGCTGGGATCGACCAGGGCATCGAGGGCGGCGGCTAAGGCGCCGTCGTGTCGGCGGTCGAGCGCGTAGACACGGCAGATACGCGAGGCCAAAGGAACCTGGCGAAACAGCTCGCTCGTGGTCAGCTCACGCGTTTCATTGCGCGCCGGGTCGAACAAGAAGTTCTGGCCCGCCGCCGGTCCCTGTGTGCCGGGGCGATGAACGTGTCGCGCCAGGTCGATGCGCAGCGGCATGTCGCGGAAATCGGCCGGCAGCCGTTCGCGGAGCGCTCGCTCAACGAAGTCCGGCCGGCTGAAAAGACTGCTCGCTTCGGCGGCGCCGGGCGAGAAGAAGAGCGTCCGCTCGCAGGCCATCTTCCAACGCACCTTCCGCGCCAGAAAATCGCGCCAGGGTTGCCCGAGCCGTCGCCGGGGCTCATCGGCCGCCTCGGCCCAGCGGGCCACGTCGATCAGCAGCGACCATTCGGTGAATCGCCGATATTCGTCGAGCCGGTCGAGCGGGTTGCCGGGGAACAACAGCCCGCCGCTGTCGGCAAACAAGTCGGCCAGGTCGAGGTCGATGGCCCGCACGGTGCGATGAAAGTAGAGCGAACGAAAAAGTTCCGCCCGCACGCCCAGGAAGCGCACCAGCTCGGGCAGGCCGCGAGCATGGACGGTCAAACCGCGCGGGCTAAAAAAGCTGTAGTGCAGCAGCCGTTCGAGGTCGAAGGCCCGCGTGCTGTAGCCCGACATGTAGGCGTCGCGCAGCACGAAGTCCATGTTGTCGACCGTGTAGAGTCCACAAAAAAGCGTGCGCAACAATCGCAGCCACTGGGGCCATTCACCGCCATCGCCGCGAGGGCGGGTGATAAGGTAAGCGATTTGTTCGGCCTCGATCTGCTCGTCGTCGGCCAGGCGGCCATGAGGATTGCCTCGCACGGCGCGGAGCAGGTCGCCAAGTTGTCGGCGAATGATCTCGCAGCCGAGCGTTTCATGAGTCAGCCCAAACTGGCTGAGAAAATGCTCGTCGAAGAAATGCCCGAACGGGCCGTGCCCCACGTCGTGCAACAGCGCCGCCAGCCGCAGCAGCGATTCGACGTAGCCGCGGCTGGGCACGTCGGGGCAAACTTCAGCGAGGCTATCGTAAAGCGCTGCGGCGGCCCGGCTGGCGAGCTGCATCGCGCCCATCACGTGCTGAAACCGCGTATGCTCCGCCGAAGGAAAGACCCACCAGGCGGTTTGCAACTGGTGAATTTGCCGCAGCCGCTGCACCCAGGCGTGGTCAATCAGCTCGCGCTCCGACACCTCGCCCGCCGCCTCGCCGCGATTGGTGAAGGCGATGTAGCCGTGAATCGGGTCGTGGCTGAGCGCTTCGAGCTGGTAGGGACGCAACGCTAGTTTCGTTTCGTTGGCTATGAGCGGTTTTCGTATAACGCTCCAACGGCAGGAGCGGATATACTGGATTCAACACTTACGTCATGGAGCTACTATGATCCGTCGCGAACCAATGCGCCGCAAGCGGGAAAAGGGCGGCGTGAAACAGTCCGCTCAAAAGAAACGCGAGCAGGCGATCAGCGATACGCTTGCCGAGCTCGATGTGCTCGAGTCCACTTCACCGCAAGCCAAGGCGCTGATCGAGTTGTTCCGAAGTTGGCTTACGGACGAGTCGGGATATGACGAAGAGGCTTGGCCCAAGTTAAAGAGCGCTCTCAATCGTGAGCGCGACCGTGTCGGTGCCCGGAGACTTTTCGATGCCTGATGTAGTCCTGCTCGACGCGGGACCGCTGGGGATCGCCTCTCACCCTCGTCCTGGCCCGGAGATTCTTGGCTGGATGTCGCGACTTTTTGCGGCAGGCGTGCAATTGCTCGTGCCTGAAATCGCGGATTACGAGGTTCGTCGTGAATTGTTGCGGGCCAACCGGCTTCGCGGGGTTCAACGGCTGGACGAGCTGAAGTTGACGCTGGGATTTCTACCGATCAGCACCAACGCGATGTTGCGCGCCGCAGAATTGTGGGCCGATGCGAGAAGACGTGGCAGACCCACCGCTAGCGATCCGGCGCTAGACGCTGATGTCATACTCGCCGCTCAAGCGCAGGTCATCGTTGGCAAAAACGTTGTGGTCGCGTCATCGAACCCAAAGCATCTCGGGCGTTTTGTAACCGCTGACCTGTGGCAGAATATCCAGCCGTGACGTACCGGACGCCCGTAGCCTTCAGCGTAGAAACCGGCCGCCGTTAAGATCGATCAGACCGCCGGTCATGAAGCTGGAGGCGTCGCTGGCCAGGTAGAGGACGGCCTGGGCGACTTCGTCGGCCTGCGAGTTGCGGCCCAGTGGTGTCTGACGCCGATAGTCTTCCATTTTCTCGGCCGTGGTGTAGACCTCGTGGTGTGGCGTTTCGACGACGCCCGGCATGATGCAATTGGCCCGCACGTTGGGCGCCAGCTCTCGGGCCAGCGTGCGCGTGAAGACTTGCAGCGCACCCTTGGCGGCGGCATAAGGGCCGGCGCCGCCCGATCCGCCGGTCTGCACCGAGAGCGAGAGGTTGTTAATAATGCTGCCGTGCCCGTGCCGCTTGAGGTGCGGCGCGGCGCGGCGGGTGACATAAAAGGCGGAGTGGACATTGACGTCGAACACTTGTCGCCATAGTTCGGTGGGACAATCTTCGATCGACGTGCGGGCCAGCGGCGCCCCCGCGTTGTTGAACAGGATGTCGAGCCGTCCGGTCTGCTCAACCAATTGATCGACGACCCGGTTCGCCTCGGTTTCGTGTGTGAGGTCGCCTGGGAGCAAATAGCCCTGGCCGCCAAACGTACGAATTGTTTCGAGGAGCGATTCGGCGCCGGCCCGGCTCCTATGGAAATGCAGGCCCACCGCCGCTCCGGCGCGAGCAAACAACTCGGCGGTCGCCCGGCCGATGCCAGTACCCGAGCCTGTAACGAGCGCTACGCGGCCGGTGAGATCGAAGCGGGTGCGTGCAAAAAGCAAGGACATCGGTAGCCAACGTGTTGGTGTACCGAACGACTATAACCCGCACTGCCTGGGCGCGCCTACCCAGAGATCCAACAAGAAAGCCCCAGCCACTAGCGTTTTGGTGCGCGAGTTGCTGTGGAAGCGATGCTCGGCAATTCACCGAGTTTTTGCCCGTCAAGTGTCCAGTGCTTGCCGTCCCAAAGCGCCCATTGCTCGTTCGGCAACCAATACCACCAGCGGCCATGAAGCCGACGGTAACGGGTGCGGGCGGCCGAATTGGCATCGAGGCTCGTTGCCGATGCGGCCCTTCGCGCCATAACAGACTGTGTTACCTGTTGCCGGCTGGTTGGCGGTGGTGAGCTAGTAACCGGCTGCCGGCTGGCTGGAGCCTGCGCGGTTGCCGTAAAAGTTGACCCAGCCGCCGCAAACCATACGACTAATGTTAATGCCCTGCAGCACATAAGTGCAAACCTCTTTGAAAATTTCTTTCCTAAATGATTAAATGGGTCGAGAAGCGAATTGCGCGCCGCCGAAGAACTTTCGCATTTCGCCGCTTTGGGTCATATTGACCAAATCGGCCCCCGCGCCGTTACACCTTAACCCGCCCGCCCAATAAATGGAGACGTTCGCTTGGCAACCGTTCTCGTCATCGACGACGATCGCACCGTTTTGCACGTAATTGAAAGGATTTTTGCCAACAGCGACACGCGTGTCGTAACGGCACGCAACGCCCAGGAGGGGGTGTCGTTGCTGCCCGAGGCAAAACCGGACGTGGTGATACTCGATATCATGTTGCCCGACCAGTCGGGATTGGACACTTTTCAGCAAGTCCATGCCTTTGATTCACGTTTGCCGGTGATCTTCATCACGGCCGGGGGTACGAGCGAGACGGCGATCGAAGCCATGAAGCTGGGGGCCTACGATTATCTGGTCAAGCCGCTCGATGTGGTGCAAGTGAAGGACCTGGTGAACCGGGCGTTGGAAATTCGCCGCGCCATGCACGTGCCGGTTCAACTCTCGGAGACCGAGCCGCCGGCCGACGGCTCCGATCAATTCATCGGTCGCTGCGCGGCAATGCAAGACGTTTTCAAAAAAATTGGCCGCGTGGCCCCGCACAACGTGACGGTGCTCATCCGGGGCGAAACCGGCACGGGCCAAGAGCTCGTGGCCAGGGCCATTTATCAACATAGCCCGCGCTCCAACGGCCGCTTTCTGGCCGTGAACATGTCGGCAATCCCTGACACACTGCTCGAAAGCGAGCTGTTTGGCCATGAGAAAGGCTCGTTCACCGGCGCCGAAAACCGCCGTATCGGCCGCTTTGAGCAGTGCTCGGGCGGAACGCTCTTTCTGGACGAGATCGGTGACCTCTCGCCGATGGTGCAAAGCAAGCTGTTGCGGTTGTTGCAAGAGCAGCGGTTTGAGCGAGTGGGTGGCAACGAGACGATCCGTACCGACGTGCGCGTGATCGCCGCCACCAACCGCGACCTGGAGAAGAGGGTCGAAGACGGTGACTTTCGGGCTGATCTCTATTACCGCTTGAATGGTTTTACGATTCAGCTCCCGCCGCTCCGCGAGCGCGGCGACGACCTGATTTTCTTGATCGGGCGGTTCATCCGTGTGTTCGCGCAGGATCTGGGCAAAGACGTCGTGGGCGTTTCACCCGAAGCGATGCAAATCATGATCCATTACTCCTGGCCGGGCAACATCCGCGAGCTGCAAAGCGTCGTGCGGCAGGCGCTCTTGCAGGCCAATGGGCAGGTGCTGCTGCCGGAGTTTTTGCCCGACGAAGTGCGCGAGGGTCGTCGGCCGTTAAGCCCCGGCCAGCCGGCTTCGAACTCGGGGCTGAAACTTGAATCGTTCATCGACGAACAGCTCAGCAAGGGAACCGAAGGCCTGCACGCGGCCTCGATTGCCGTCATGGAACGCTACCTGCTGGCGCGCGTGCTGGAGCGAACTTCCGGCAATCAATCGCAAGCCGCCAAAATCCTGGGAATTACGCGCGGCAGCTTACGCAACAAGATCCGCCAATATCATATCGCCGTGGGCGCCGTGGTCAGCACCGGCAATGGCGATGGACTGGAAAGCGACGACGGCGAGGACGAGGAATAAAGGGGCTAACGGCATCAATGACTTACCGGCACACCGACGTGTGCCGCTCGCCTGTGGCGAGCGGGAGGCGTCAGCCTCCCGGTAGTGTCCGCGAAGCCAAGCGGCGTTCGAGCGCCAAGCGGCTTCTGACTTCACGAACTACCGGCACACTGACGTGTGCCGCTCGCCTGTGGCGAGCGGGAGGCGTCAGCCTCCGAGTAGTGTCAATTTACCTTGGGAGGTTTGCAGTCTCGATGCTTTACCGCACCAGCATGCCCGACCTCTCCTGAACGACCGGGCGAGACGCAAAGCTGGCCGTCGGCCGATGGCCGTGGTACTCTAACGAGGCCAGGTATTCGTCCCAGCGCTCGCGCTCGACGTGCAGCAGCGGCAATAATACTTCTCGCCCAAGCCGCTGGCTGAATCGCACCGCGCCGGCGTGGCGCAGATGGTGTCCATCGACAAAATCATCTTCGTCGGCCCAATCTCGCGCCTCAATGAGCGGCACGTCGAACTCGGCAGTCAAGTCGCGCAAGTGGCGACGCACCTGGTCCTCGACATAGGAAGGATACCAGCTTTGAAACGTTTTTCCCTCCGGCATCCAGACCAGTGCGGTGGCAATCTGCTCCTCGCGGCAGCGGGCCAGCAGATCGCGCTGAGCGCGGCAGGCCGCCTCGCACAATTGGAACGACTGCAACGGCACGCAAAAGTCATTGCGCGCGTACTCGCAAGCGCGTCGGCGGTCTTCAGCCGTCAGCGGTTGAGCGTTGCGTACCCGCCAGCCCGAGGCGTCTGCCTCTCGGTCGCCGCAGAGCTGTAACCAAGGCGGCAACATATCTGGCAGCAACCGGCTGGCAATGGCCGAACGATGCCCGTGGCAGGGAACAAACCAGTTTTCCCACCAGTCGCGGCGCAGGCGATCAGCGGGCAGACCATATCGGGCAACCAGCTCGAGCTCCGACTGCCAAAGCCGGTCGGCACTGAAGTATCCGGCCTCCTGCGGCACGCCCTCCTGCCCGCCGAGGAGCACTGGAGCAACCTCGACCAGCAGTAGATCGGGCTTGACCCCGGCGCCGATCATCCGCTCGAAGTGCAGCAAATTGGCCACCGGACCGGCCGCCGGCAAGCCGAAGTTGAAGATGATCAGTGGCCGACCAAATTGCTGACTGAGCTGTGCTTCGAGATCGGTGGAATCGAAGCCGTCCTGTACGCGCGAACTTCCCAACATGACGATGCTCAGTGGCTGAGGACCGCCGGCGGCCGTGCGCCGGATGAGTTGACTAGCGCGGCAGGCGTACCGCGGGTCGCGCAACTCGGGCAACCAGCGTTCGATGGCGAGCGCCAGGCCAAGTTGCCCGGCGACAAACAACAGGATCGACCACAGCACGTCGGCGCGGGAACAGCGAGTCAAACGTCGGTTGTGAAGCATTTGCCTAGAACTGGAAGTAAATGAAGGCGGTTGCGGCGCCTGGATTGAAGAGCAAGGCCAGGCTGAGCGTCAAGGCGTAAGCCAGGCCACGCAGGGGCGAAGGCAGCGACAGCAAAGGCCGTCGCCAGGTGTTGTGCTCAGCCGCCAGGTGCGCCAAGTACATTGCCAGAGCGGGGAGCCAAAGCGCCACGAGCGGCAACGCATGCCCGCCGCCCGGGTGCCGCCAGAACATGTGGCCAAGCATGTCAAAGCCACTGGTGAGCGTGGGCGAACGGAAGATCACCAGCGTCAGGCAAAACGTCGTGAACGTCGTGGCCTTGCGCAGGTGGGTGCCCGGCGGCGACAGGAGCAATCTCTCCAGCGCGGGTCGCTTCTTTGAGAATTCTTGCCAGAGGCGGTGTCCGCTCACTAACAGTCCTTGCAGCATGCCGAAAACGACGTAGGGCCAGGCGGCGCCGTGCCACAGTCCGCACACTGTAAAGCTGACGAAGAGATTGCGATAAGTCCGCCAGCCGCCGGCGCGGCTGCCGCCGAGCGGCAAGAACACGTAGTCGCGCAGCCAGCTCGACAGCGAAATGTGCCAGCGGCGCCAGAATTCGGCCAGATTGGGCGCCAGGTAGGGCAGGTCAAAGTTCTTGGCCAATTTGTAGCCCAGCATGTGGGCCGAGCCGATGGCCATGTCGGAGTAGCCCGAAAAATCGCAGTAGACCTGCAAGGCGTACGCCAGCACGCCCGACCAATGTGCGGCGGTATTGTAGTGAGTGGGGTCGGCAAACAGCGGATCGGCAAACAGGGCCATACGGTCGGCGATGACCAGTTTTTTGATCAGTCCCAGCAGGAAATATTGGACGCCCACGTTCAACCGCGCCCAGTCCCAGCGCTTGTCGCGGCCGATTTGCGGCAGGAAATCACGCGCACGCACGATGGGACCCGCAATCAGGTGCGGAAAGAACAGAATGAACAGCAGGAAATGACTGAAGCTCTTCTCCGCGCGAATGCGCCCCAGATAGACGTCAACCGTATAGCTGATGGCCTCGAAGGTATAGAACGAGATGCCGATCGGCACGATGATTTTCAGCACCGGCAACGACGCCGTGGCGCCCGCGGCGTGCAGCGCATCTTCCAGCGAGCGGAGAAAAAAATTGGCGTACTTGAACCAGGCCAGCAGGGCCAGGTTCATGGTCAGGCTCATACCGAGCATCGTTTGCCGCCAGCGGCGATGCTGGAAGTGGTCCATGCCCCGCGCCAACAGAAAATCAGCGGTCGACGAAAGACAAACTACCGCCGCCAGCCATTTATTCCAGCTTGCATAAAAGTAAACGCTGGCCCCCAGCAGCAGCCAGATGCGCGCCCGCCGCAGCCACGGGCCGCGACTGACTGGCATCGCCCAGTAGACGGCAAAAACGGCCACGAAAAACACGAGGTATTGTCGCGAGCAAAACAGCATAACGGGCACGACCGCTACTGTCCCGAGAAACGATCAAAGTGGTACAGTGATCGCTATCGTCAAAATCTGACGCCCGCGTTAGCTCCCAGTCGGCGCAAGAAAAAGGCCACCGCAGCTCAACGGCGAGCTGCGATGGCCCGGGGGGAAAGGCGGTCTTTGCCGGTTTTACCGCCGGCACAATCTGCACCGTCGGCTACGGCGTCGATGGAATGCCGAGCAGGGCTTCTTCCTCCTCCTGGATGATGATGCGTGGCGTAACCATCATCATCAGGCTCTGTGTCTCGCGGCCAATGCCCACGTTCTTAAACAAGCGGTTGACGTAGGGAATCTTGCTCAAGATCGGCACGCCGAATTCGTTGCGGCCTTCCGACAAACGCTTGATGCCGCCCAATAGCACCGTCCCACCGTCGGGCACGCTCACCGTCGTGCTCACCGAAAAGAACGAGAACGACGGCAACTGCACCGTGGTGCCTTGCGCCGACGTGGTCGATGAGGTCACGCGCTTGGTCGTATTGTCGCTCGGCCCTTCCGAATCGCTGTTCTGCGTGGTCGTACTCGATCCGGTGAACGTGAAGGTGTTCACCGAGGTGATGTTGCTGAAGAAAGGAACCAGCGTCAGCCGCACGAAGCGCCGATCGCTGGAGATGACCGCCTGCACGGTCAAGGCAGTGCCTTCATTCAGCACTAGAATCACCGGTTGTTGAGCGGCAGCAAAGGCCCCCACAACCGGGATGACACTGACGACGAACGGCGTCTGCGTGATGTCGAACACGGCCGCCAATTGCCCATTGAAAAGCGTGACCTTGGGCGCCTGCAAGACGTTGCTGCGGCGGTCGCCTTGCGAGGCTTCCATCAGGAAGTAGGCCTCGATTTGGCTCAAAATGGCGAAGCCGAGGGTGGCGCCGGCGCCGGCCTGATAGCCGCCGAACTGCGGGGTGGCCAGGCCGAAACTGCCTTGCTGGAAGGGAATGTCGAGGTTCGAGCTGTAGAGCACATTGCCGGTGGCTCCAGGAGCCAAACCGACCGTCACCGCTTCCTGTTTCGTCAGCCCGTTCGACGGCAGACCCACGTCTGCCTGGCCGCTCGAGGGGGGCGGAAAGGCGGTCACCTGGCCCGTATTGGGCACTTGCGCCTCGGCAGTCTGCGACCCGAACAAGGTAAACGGCTTATTGAGCCGGGTGGGGATGCTGAAGTCGAAGTTGATGCCAATACGTTCAAAAAAGTTGTCGTTGAGCGTGATGAAACGGACTTCGATCGTCACCTGCAAGTCTTGCAGGCGGCGCAGTTGCTCCAACAGGTCGGCAATCTCTTCGTGGACTTCCTGCGTCTGGCTGATGACGAGGCTCAAGTTGCTGGGGAACTGCTGAATCGAGCCGGGCCCGCCGACGTCGTCCCAGGTGGTAGGCGCGATGGTCGAGGTAATCAACTCGATCAGGCTTTCATAGTCGGCGTTGGTGCCGCCGCCCAGTCCGCCAGGACCCATTCCGGCAAGCGTGCTGCCCGTGGTCGTGGGCAACGCCGCGGCGCTGGCCGTGCTCATCTGCGCCAGCAGCGACCGCGGGTCGACCATGGCGTGGCCGCCGGCTCCGCTGGACGTGGCCGCGACCGGCATGGGGCCGTCCGAGTTCAAGGCGCCCCAATTGTTGGGCAGGTTCGCCTGGGCATCTTTCAACGCACCCGCCAGACCCATGTTCTGGTTCGGCACGAAGTTGGGAATGGGCGTGACCAGGTCGGCCACGTTATACACTTTCTTGACCACCTCGCCGTCGCGCATCTGTTCGCTGGTGATCTGCAAGACCTCGTTCTTGATCACGTAGCTCAGGTGCAAGGGCGCCAAGATCAGGTTCAAGGCGCTCTTCAGCGAGATCTCGCTCGTCAGATTGATGCTGACGGGCGTGTGGCTGTCAACGCCCTCTTCCACCAGTCCGCGCGGGTCGAGGTGCGTGGGCACTTGTGCCAGTTTGCCCAGGTCTTCAATGACCTGGCTGAGCGGCGCCTCTTGATACTTGAGAAACACCGGCGTTTGCAGCTTCTTTTCAATTTCGATGTCGCGCTCGGTCTTGCGGTTGCTCAATTCCTTGAGCAGTTCCTTGCGCGATTTGGTGAGCCGCTCCCAATCCTTGACGTCGCCAAACTTGATGGGATGCTTGTCGTCGATGCCGTCCGTTTGAGCGGCGCCGTCGACTTCGTTCATGGTGTTGACGAAGTAGTTCTCTTTGGCGTCGCGGAGCTGCTTGTACTTCTCTTCGCGCGAGACCATCTTCAACTGGTTCTTGAGCTGCTGCACGATCAGCTCGTCGGGAGCGATTTCGGCGGCCCGTTTGTAAATGACCTCGGCCTCGGCATAGCGATGCTCGTGCATCAGCGTGTTGTACTGGTCCACGAGCTCGATCAGCTTTTGCTGGACCTCGTGCTTGCTTTGCCGCTCGCGGTCCATTTTGTTGCGGACGGCGTCGTTTCGCTCGTTGAGCTCAATGCGTCCGCGGTTGGCCGCGACGTAGTGCTCCAGGTCGTGCAATTGACGGTCGATGCGCCGCAACAAGATGTCTTTGCCGGTTTTATCGAGGCCCGAGTTTTCGACGAGCTCGCGGCACTCTTCCAGGGCCTGCTGGGCCTGTTTGGGGTTCGTCTCGCGCAGCTTGGCGGCCGACTTTTCTTTGCGTTCCAGCTCGGCGGCCACCTCGCGAAACTTGAGCTGCTGGTTGGCGGCCGTTTCGGCTAAGAGCGAACCTGGGCCGCCGGGCTTCTGGGCCGCCTCCGACGGACGAGCCAGGAACTGCAGCCGGTCTTGCAATTGTTGCTGCGTCACCGGATCAAGCTCGTCGCGGTGCAGGTTGGCCTGGCGGAACCAGCCGAGAGCGGTCATGCGGTCGTGCTCGCGCAGGGCTTGCTCGCCTCGTTGGAAGAGCTCCATTCCGCTCGTCGGCCCGAGGTTGTCTTCCGCGGTTGCCGGCACGTTGCGCGTCGGATCATTGTCGCGATCGTAAATGGCCTGGCTCGCCGTCGCCCCCGGCTTTTCGTCGGCGCCAATGGCATTCACTCCGCCCGCCGGCCTCACCTTATTCTGTTCCTGCCGCAGCCGCTGAATTCGCAACAGCACTTGCCAAGGCTTCTCCTCGTTCTGGGCAAACGCGGTGTCGGGCACTTGGGCGGCCTCAGCTTGTTCGGCGATGGCCTGGGCCCGATCGAGATCGCCGGCGGCCAGGGCCGCCTTCGCCTGCTCCACCAGTCTAAGGACCTGCAATTTTTGCCGGTCCGTGGCGCCGGCCATTGCTTCCGGACGGCCTCCACCGTTGGCGATCGGCGGCAGATGTTCGACTGCCCGGCCGGCGCCCTGTCGCGATGCCGCAATTCGTTCCAGCAGCACCTCGGGCCGCAAGTCGGCCGCCCCGTAAACGACGTTCAGTCGCTTCGCACTCTCTACCAGCCGCTCGGCTTCGTCCAGATCTTGCCAGGCGAGCAGCCCTTCGGCTTGCTCCAATAAGCTCTCGCCTTTGCGGCGACGATAGGTTTCGCTGGTCGGCGAGCCATGTTGCGAAAGCTGTGCATAGTGTTGGATGACCGCATCGACCTTGACCGGCGAATCTTCCTGGAAGTCGTATTCCAGCTTCAGCGATTTGGCCTGGTTGACCAGCTCACCTGCCCTGCGCACGTCGCCCACGGCCAAGGCGCGGCGTGCGCCATAGAGCAACTTGCTGCTCTCATCGCGCAGCATCTCGTCGGAAGACTGGCGGGCCGGAGCGTTGCCGCCGGCTGGCAGACCAGGCTCATGTCGGTCGTCGCCGGGCGGAGCGATCATCGTTTGCTTGCCAAAGGGCGATTCGCCAGGAAAGCCGCGCTCGCCCGGCAGTTTGCCCAGATTGTCTTCAGCGGGCGGGGTATCGAACGTTCCTGCATCGGCCATGCCTGGATCGGCCACCGGTCGGCCCATGGTCGGTTCAAAACCCTGTTGTTGAGCGAAGGGATCGCGCACGGCCTGACCTTGTTTGGCGGCGGGCTTGTCGTTGGCGTCGGCGGCGAACAGGTCGCTCGGCTTTTGCGGCGTTTGACCGCCGCCGCGCAGCTTGGTGAGGTCGCGGCGGGCCTTCTTGGGCGTGTCGCCCATGTGCATCACGCCAAAGGTGGCGGGGATGTTTTCAGCACGTCCGATGAGTGAATCGGCCGTTTCATAATGTCCGTCTTTCATGGCCTGCCGGGCCTTGGCCAGCAATTCGAGCACCTGCTGGCGAGCTTCTGCCGGGCTACGTCCGGGGGCATTGGCTTGGCTCATGGCGGACAGGCCGAGCCAGGCCTGCACGGCGGTTTGCGGCGCCGCCCAAGCCGATGCGGCGGTCAGGGCCAAACTCGTGCCGACACACGCGGCGAGGATCCGAGATGGGGTGTTCAACGCAGTCTCCTTTTCGGATTCGCCAGGCCCCGGCCGCGATGGCGCGAGGAGACCAACCCTGGCAACAATTGTGTGAAGTGAATTGGGGAAATGGCGCTCTCCCGCGCACGGAGCGTGGTCGGCGCAGCTTCATCCGTCCTCGCGTGCGAGGAGCGACTTTGAGCGCAAACGCGACTTTCTCCCTGGCGGGATGGCGTAGTTTCAGACGTG
>DASSFG010000427.1:0-3635 GCA_035694685.1 Pirellulales bacterium | reverse complement strand
CCAGCGATTTGCTTACCGGATAGAAGCGGTCCGCGTCGGCCATTTCCAGCGAGGCGCCTTTGCGGAAATCGGCCCTCGCCTCTTGCGGGCGGCCAAGCTGCATGTACGTCAGCCCGCGATAGTAAAACACTCGCGGATCTTGCGACCCACTGCGGACGGCCATCGTCAGATCGTCGTAAGCTTGCCGATAATAACCCGAGTTGTAAGCGTGAACGCCGTTGCCATACAGCTCGTTGAGCACGTCGTTCTGGCCAATCGCCGGGACCGAGCAGGCGAAAACCAACGCCAAGGCGGCAATCCATTCCCTGTGGGCGGTTCCGCGCGAGGCGGGGTGCAGGTTGCGACGCATGAATGAAAGCTCCCGATACTGCAAGGGATTCGTGAGATACATGCAATGAAGCCCCGAACTTAAAATGGTAATTCGCCGTGACGGCAATTTCAAGCAACCTACGGCAACGGCTTGACTTTGACGTTCTTGAACCGCGGGTGGCTGCCGGGGTCGTGCTGCTGAAAGGCGAACATGCCCTGCGAAAGCCGGTGCGGGCCGACGACACCTTCGGGTTCGTCGTATTCGTAGAGCGTTTTACCGTTGACTTTCATGGTAATCTTCTTGCCTTCCACGATGATTTCCTGCGTCCACCACTCGTCGTCGTGGGCGGCCGACTCAAATACCTTGACGACGTAATAGAGGCTGCCCGTCTTGACCGGATCGGCATGGCTGTTGTTCACCTGCGACTCGTAGCCCGCCTTGGGCCAATCGGCTTCGGGCTGGCTATGAAAGAAGATGCCCGAATTGCCGCCTTTGTTGATCATCACGTCGGCTTTGAAGTGGAAGTTTTTGAACTCGCGGCCCACGTAGAACAGGTGACTTCGGCTGCCCTGGCCGACGATCGCGCCCTCCTCGACGCTCCAGTTCTCGGGGCTTTCGCTCGCTTTCCAGCCATCCAGGCTCTTGCCGTCGAACAGCACGATCCAGCCCTCATCAGCGTTTTTGTCGGCGGCCTTCTCGTCAGCCGCCCACAACTTGACGGTTAAGCTGAACCAAGCAGCAAGCAGGACACAGCAAAAAAGTCTCGTCATATTTGATGGTCGCTGAATTGGAAAGGAGGAACATAGGCGGCACCTTGTAGGGTGGGACGAGCGAAGCGAGTCCCACCATAACGATAGCGGTGGGACTCGCTTCGCTCGTCCCACCCTACGCGCTAGCACAACGCAGCCCTCAATACATGCTTGACAGAGCACCAAGGTCAGGGAGGTTCTACTCTCGACAAAGCCCTAGTTTGATAACTGACGGCCGAATTGTAAATGGAAAACTGCCGCCTCGCCCGCCTTTTTGAAGCCGGCAGGTGCGCCCCACGCTTGCCGTGCGGGTTGCGCCGCCGCACAATAATGATGTTTTCGGAGCTTCGCGATGTTCAGAGTGGTCTTAGCAGTTGTGGTGACGGGCCTGTTTTCGGTCGCCGTCCAGGCGGCAGAGCCTGCTGCGCCCGATGCAGCGCAGGCTCCGGTGCGGCCGGGCGCCGATTTGAGTCAGCGAGCCGGATCCTTTCGACAGGACGTTGCCCCCGTTCTCTCGAAATACTGCTTTGCCTGCCACGGCAGCGGGGAGGCGACGGCAGATGTCGCGTTTGATCAGTTCGCCTCCGATGCACAGATTGTCGAAAGCCGTGGCCTGTGGTCGAAGGCGCTCAAGCAGCTTCGCGCCGATCTCATGCCTCCGCTAGGCGAACCGCGGCTGTCGAGCGAGGAAATGGCGCGCGTCGAAAGCTGGATCAAAACCGCCGTTTTCCAAATCGATCCGCAGAACCCCGATCCTGGCCGAGTGACCGTCCGCCGCTTGAACCGCGTTGAGTATCGCAACACGATCCGCGATCTGCTCGGCGTCGACTACGACACCTCGGGAGAGTTTCCGGCCGACGACACGGGCTATGGCTTCGACAACATCGGCGACGTGTTGACGATCTCGCCGCTGCTGCTGGAGAAGTACCTTGCCGCAGCGGAAACGATCGTCCAGCGGGCGGACGAGAAGCGGCTTCTGCCAGCAGAGCTTAGTGGTGCAGGCGAGAAGTCCGCACCAAAAGAGCAAGCAGGCGAGACGCCTGCGCTACAAGAAAAGGCAGGCGAGACGCCCGCGCCACAAGCTGCCGACGGCCGGCAGTGCGCCTCTGAGGTGCTTACCCGCTTTGCCGCGAGCGCTTTTCGCCGGCCGCCCGACGCGGAAACCGTCGAACGCCTGGTCCGGCTTGCCATGAGCACCGCCGATGAGCCGGGGCGAGATTTGAAGTCAGGCGTGAAGAGAGCAATCACAGCGATCCTGGCCTCGCCGCGGTTCCTGTTCCGCGAAGAGGCAACGGAACCCGCGCCGCCGGGCATACACCCGCTCGTCGATGAATGGTCGCTGGCTTCGCGGCTCTCGTACTTCTTGTGGTCGACCATGCCCGACGAAGAGCTGTTTCGCCTGGCGGGAGAGCACAAGCTGCGCGAGAACCTTGCCACTCAGGTGCGGCGGATGCTGGCCGACGCGCGCTCGCAAGAATTCATTCGCCAGTTCACCGGGCAATGGTTGCAGGCCCGCGACATCGATTCGGTCGATATCAACGCCTTCGCCGTGATTGCCGGCGACCGACCGGCCGATCCCGAGGCCGAGCGGCGCCGTGCCCGGCTCCGCGAGCTGCGCAGCCGCCCCTTCGAGAGCCTGACGGCCGAAGAAAAAGCCGAGGTCGATGCCGCCCGCGAGGCGTTCCGCGCGGGACGCGATCGCGTGCGCCAGTTTGAGCTCAACGGCGACCTACGGCGGGCCATGCGCAACGAGACCGAAATGCTCTTCGCGCATGTCATCCACGAAGACCGCAGTCTGCTCGACCTGGTCAACTGCGATTACTCGTTCCTGAACGAACGATTGGCCAAACACTATGGCATCGAGGGTGTGCAGGGGAACGAGATGCGTTTGGTGCAGCTTCCGCCCGACAGCCCGCGGGGAGGCATTTTGACGCAAGGTACGGTGTTGGCGGTCACGTCGAACCCCGATCGCACGTCGCCCGTCAAGCGCGGTTTGTTTATCCTCGACAACGTGCTAGGCACGCCCCCGCCGCCCCCACCACCAAACATTCCGCCGCTGGAAGAGGCGGCCAAGAAAGTCGACGGCCGCTCGCCCACCTTGCGCGAGCAGCTCGCAGTACACCGCGGCGAGGCACTGTGCAGCTCGTGCCACAATCGGCTCGATCCGCTGGGCCTGGCCCTGGAAGATTTTAATGCCTTGGGAATGCTTCGCGAACGTCGGCCCGACCGGACAATCGACACGTCCGGCACGCTGCTCACCGGCGAGTCGTTCAGCAATGTACGCGAGCTGAAACAGATCCTGGCTACCACCCGCCGCCGCGATTTTTACCGCTGCCTGGCCGAGAAACTAGTCATTTACGCCCTTGGCCGCGGATTGGACGACTCCGACGTTTTCACCGTCGACCAACTCGTCGACCGGCTCGACAGTGATACCGAAGGGCAGAAAGGTCGTGCATCGATCCTGATTTCTGGTATCATCGAGTCGGTTCCCTTCCAACGACGCCGAGCTGAAGTTGCGAAGTAGTGCCTTGTCCAGACTAAAAATTGGGATTGGCATCTGTAGGGAACGCCCTCCG
>DASSFG010000426.1:0-3228 GCA_035694685.1 Pirellulales bacterium | reverse complement strand
CGGAAGGAATTTGTCGCGGGGAGGTGAGTTCTAGCCTGTCAGTCACCGCTCCACCGGGGCAAGCCCGGCGGGGGCGGAGCGGAACGATTTCGCCCCGATCTGACTGAAATTCGAGCATTTTGCGCCTCCCCATCCCACGCTACAGCTACGCCAGTCCCAGCTCAGCCGCCACCGGCTGCAGGGAGTCAATGACGAACTGAATGTGCTCGTCGAGCGGCACACCGAGATCTTCGGCTCCCCGCACGATGTCGTCGCGGTTGACTGCCGCGGCAAAGCTCTTTTGCTTCAACTTCTTCTTCACGCTTGAGGCTTGCATGCCGGCCAACTTCTCCGGACGCAGCAAGGCAACGGCCGTAATGAAGCCGCTCAATTCGTCGCACGCGTAAAGCGTCTTGTCGAGCCGTGAGACACGCGGGCAATCGGTCAGATAGTCGGCGTGCGACTTGATGGCGTAAATGACTTCCTCCGGGTAGCCCTTCTCACGCAGAATGGCGGCGCCTTGCAATGGATGATCGGGCGGGTTTGGCCAGCGTTCGTAGTCAAAGTCGTGCAGTAGCCCGACGACGCCCCACAGTTCTTCGTCCTCGCCGAATTTTCGCGCATACCCGCGCACGGCGGCTTCGACCGCCAGCATGTGCTTGCGCAGACTATCGCTGGAAGTGTATTGGCAAACCAGTTCCCAGGCCGCTCTTCGCTCAATCGCTGATGCCATAAGCACCTCTTCTGGAAGCCGTGGCTCACTCGCCCGGCGGTTCGTATTCAAACTCCCGCCACTTCATCGGACGGCGGAAGGGCTCGATACGTAACACGATCTCACCATTTTGGAAGATGCGCACGGTGCCGTTCGACTCGCTCACCGCCACCGCCACAGCGTTGGTTGCGCGGCTGATGGCGGCCGCCGCCCAATGGCGGGCGCCCAAACCCTTGGACAGTGCAATGTTCGTCGCCGGCGCGTCAATATACTGCGATGATAATTCCACCGTGCCATCGCCGGCCACGACGATGGCGCCGTCCATCTGGGCAATTTCCTTGATGGCTTCGCGGACGCGGGCCGATTTCAGGTTTCGCTCCTTGCGGCTATAGCCTTTCACCGGGTCAAAACCGGCCGAACGGCACATTTTGCGCACCTTGACGGTATCGCCCACGACGAACAGCGTGCCCACCGGCTTGCCCTCGCGTCCCTCGCGGCCGATTTCCAAGGCCAGGTTGACGACGGTCTGCAAGGTATCGAGCGGCACGCGGGTTTCAAGCTGTTGTAGATCGCGCACGGTCAACCGTCCCAAGTGGTCGCCCAGGTCGATCACGCTGATGGAATCGAGCGCCCGAGCCTCAAAACCACTATAGACGGCCACTACGCGGGCACCGGGACGCACGAACTCGTCGGCCACTGCTTCCAAGAGAGCTTGTGAGAGCTTGTCGTACACGGGGCTTTCGGGCATGTCGAGTACGACGGTCATCAGTTCGGCGGCCTTGGCCCCGGTCAATTGCTCGGCGGTGTCGGCCGCGACGATCACCCGCTGGCCGGCCGCATTCTGCTTGAGCTGCTGCCATTCGGTGGGCCCTTCGAGCAACAGCAGCACGGCATGTGCCCCGGAGCTTCTGGCCAGCCCGATGGCGGCGACATAGACCGTGGCGAATTCTTCATTGAACTTGAGTGGTGGCATCGGGCGGCGGATGACCGATTTTTGCTTGACACTGCGGTAACCGTGGGCAATGTACGGCAATTTACCACCACGGGCAACCGCGCCGCCGGCAGTTATTCGATGCGTGACTCGTCGACCTCGGTGTGCCGCAGGAAGCCGTAGTCGTTGAGAGGACTGGCATTGCTTGACAGCCCCGATTGCCAGGCGTCAAATTGCTGTTTCGTATGGCCGATGGTAGGAATTTCGTTTTTTGTTGAGAACGCACCGTGAAAGACTTTGAATACGCCGCCGCGACGAGTGTCGAGCAAGCGGTGAGCTTGTTGGAGACCCGAGGTGATCGGGCAAAAATCCTGGCGGGAGGTACCGATATCATCGTGCAGTTGCGCGAAGGCCTGCGCGAAGCCGATTTGGTGCTCGACGTCAAAAAGATTCCGGAGCTGACATCGCTTTCCTTTGACGAAAAACAAGGTCTGCGGCTGGGGGCGGCGGTGCCGTGCTACAAAATCTACGAACACGAAGCGGTGGCGGCGGCCTACCCGGCGTTGGCCGATTCGGCCCGCATTATCGGTGGCTGGCAGATCCAAAGCCGGGCCAGCATCGGCGGCAACTTGTGCAATTCGTCGCCCGCCGCCGATTCAATCCCTTCGCTAATCGCCCTCGACGCCTGCTGCCAGATTGCCGGCCCCGCCGGACGACGCAGCGTGCCGGTGAGTCAGTTTTGCACGGGGCCGGGCAAAAACCTGCTCAAGCGCGGCGAGTTCCTCGTTTCGCTCGATTTTCCGCCGCCGCAGGCGCGGAGCGGTTCGCGCTATTTGCGGTTCATCCCGCGCAACGAGATGGACATTGCGGTCGTCGGCGTCGGCGCCTGGCTGCGCCTCGATGCCGGCGGCACGAACGTTGAACAAGCACGACTGGGCATTGCGGCGGTGGCGCCCACGCCGCTGGCGGCCACCGAAGCGGCGGGCTGGCTGACTGGCAAGCCCGCCACGCTCGAATCGTTCACCGAAGCGGGCCGTTTGGCTCGCAGCATCGCCAAGCCGATCACCGACATGCGCGGGCCCGCCGACTATCGCCTGCATCTCGTTGGCGTCATCGCCCAGCGCGCCCTGGCTGAAGCGGCCGAAAGGGCCAGAGCACGATAACGGTCCCTGGCGTATGGCGCGTAAAAAGAAAAAGAAGCGGTTTATCGACGGCATCTATAACTATTGCGACCGTTGGTGCGAGCGCTGCGCGTTCACCGAGCGATGCCGCGTGTACGACATGGAGCAGAAGGCGGCGGCCGACGTCGAATCGCGCGATCCCGACAATGCCGCCTTTTGGCAATCGCTGACGCGCATCCTGGAACAAACCAAAGACATGCTGCGCCAAGTCGCTGCGGAACGCGGCATCGACCTCGATTCGCTCGATCTCGAAGCGGCCGGCGAGCGCGAGCGACGCCGTACCAAGCGTGTGCGCTCGAACAAGCTGGCCCGCCAGGGAGAGCAATATGCGCGGCAGGTGCGATCATGGTTCAAAGAGCATGAGTCACTCCTTGAAGAATGCGGGCAAGGGCTCACCAGCCGCCTGCAGATGGAGCTGCCCGGCG
>DASSFG010000425.1:0-5491 GCA_035694685.1 Pirellulales bacterium | reverse complement strand
AATCGGCAAAAAGCCGCCCACGATCTCTCCACCCAGAGGCGGCGTGATATTGCTCGTTGCCGCCCCCGCACGAAAGACCGCATCCTCGGCGCGTGCCTGGATCGACAATGAGACGACAAAGAAAGCGGCTCCGCCGGAAACAAAAGCGGTGATGAATCGCCGCACTCCAAAGATTTGAAACAGGATCATTGCGCGGTCAGTTCTTTCTGCGATCATCGGGTCTTTAGGCAAGTTCGACGAAGGCGGCCGACGTTCCCGGTTCAGGAATAGGCTCGCCGTCACGAAGACCGTCGATGTGGAACTCCAGTCCCTCGCGCATGCTCGTTTCGCCTTCCTCGCGCGTTCGGCGCGTCGAAGCGCAACCGGGAAGGTCAGGCGAATAAGCGGAGAAACCGGTGCTCGTTGGCTCGATCACGACGAGATACTTCATTTCAATCCTGCCCATTCCTGCTGCATACGTTGTTGTAAATCGAGGATGCCAATGCGGAGGTTTTGAAAACACTCCGTTTCGCCGTCTTCGATGCGTTTAGAGACAGAAGACCGAGGAAAGGCCGTCACCCGCGCCGCGGCGTCGCTGACCGCGTACTCTCTGCCGTATTCGTCTTGGACAACAACCCAGCGGAAACCGTGTTCGTCCACCAAGTAATCGCCGAACGCGGCCCCAAGCGCAGCGGCTACCTCGTCAGCCAATTCTTTCGGTTCCTCGTCAGTCATCCAACGTGAGAAGACAATGTCGAGCTCATTGGGTGTAAGCATACCCCCGCTTCCATATTTTAGGCTTAATGCAGCAGCCTGCCTGCGACTTGCGTCGAGCCATGCCCAATCTCGCCGGGGAGAGAGTGTGGTATCAGGGCACCTATCGCTGATTTTCGCTTGCGCCACAACTTCATCGAACGGCTTCTTCACTCATTCCAGCGGGAGACCAACTCGAACCGATTGAGGGTTCAGCCAGACGCGGCGGTCGCGCACCGGGGCATCGCCGCGGCACCAAGCGTGAGCTCAAGGTCGAGCCCCAACGGCCGCGGCTCTGCCCCAGCCACCACCACTTTTCCCTTTCCACTTTTCCCTTTCCACTTTTCCACTTTTTCCTTTTTCCTTTTCCCTTTCCACTTTCCACTTCTCCCTACTCCTCTTCCTCCGGGTGCAGCACGGCTTTTTCAATGATTTCTTTCTGCACGTTGCCGGGCACGACCTCATAGCGGTTAAACTCCATCGTGAAGCTGCCCTGTCCGCCCGTCATGCTCGATAGCGCTCGGGCATACGTGGTGACTTCGGCCAGCGGGGCTTCGGCCGTGACGGTTTGCAGGTCGCCGCCGGCGGAATCCATGCCGAGCACCCGTCCGCGGCGGCCCGACATGTCGCTGTTGATGTCGCCCAGCTTCTCGCTGGGTACAGTAATGTGCAGCGTGACGATCGGCTCCAATAACCCGGGCTTGGCTTGCTGAAAGACGTTGCGAAAGGCCATCGAGCCGGCGGTTTTGAAAGCCGCTTCCGAGCTGTCGACCGGGTGGTGCTTGCCGAAGTGGACCTCGACACCCACGTTTTGCACCTTGTAACCCGCGATCACGCCGCGCTCCATGCGCTCTTTAAAACCTTTCTCCACGGCCGGCAAAAAGTTGTTGGGAATGGTGCCGCCGACGATCGAATCGACCCAGAGAAAATTGTTCACCCGATCGTAGTGGTATTCGCGCATCGAAGAAAAATTCGCCTTGGTGGCATATTCTTCGATGTTCGTGCCCAAAGGCAGTGGGAACATACGGATGTGTACTTCGCCGAACTGGCCGCGTCCGCCCGATTGCTTCTTGTGGCGGTAACTCCCTTCGGCCCTGGCCTGCACGGTTTCGCGATAGGGAATCTTTGGTTCTTTCACGTCGACTTCGACTTTGTCGCGCCGCTTGAGCCGCTCGCGGATGATCTGCAAGTGCAGCTCGCTCATGCCGGTCATTACCAGCTCTTTGGTCTGCGCGTCGCGGTCGAGGTGCAACGTCAGATCCTCTTCGACGATCTTGTGCAGGGCGGTCGAGAGCTTGCCCTCGTCGCCGCGGCTCTTGGGCGTCACGGCCAGCCCGGCCATCGGTGTGGGGAAGTTGATGTGCGGCAATTCCAGGTCGCCCAGACTGGTGCCGGTGTGCAGATCTTCCGCCTTCGCAACCGCCACAATCTCGCCCGGCCCGGCGGCGTCGACCGGTTCGGTATGGTTGGCCTGCACGCGCAAAAGCTGTGAGATCTTCACGCCCTTGCGGGCCTTGGAGGCATGCACGGTGTCGTCCTTCTTGAGTGTGCCTGAAAAGATGCGGATGAAGCTCAGTTTTTGCACGAAGGGGTCGATGCGAGTCTTGAATACCTGCGCGGCCAGTGGAGCGGCCGGATCGGGCTTGAGATCCACTTCCGAACCGTCGGCGGTCTTGGCTTTGCGCATGATTTTGGTGGGCGGCAAGGCGCACAGCGCCAGCGCGTCGAGCAGTTCCGTGACGCCAATATCGCTCTTGGCCGCCACACAAAGGACCGGCACGATACTGCCGTCGGTGACCGCGTCGACGATCAGCCGCGAAATCTCTTCGTCGGTTGGCTGCTGGCCCTCAAAGTAACGAGCGGTGACGTCTTCGTCGTGCTCGATGCACGATTCGACGATCATCTTGTTGATTGCGGCCACGTCGACGACGGCGTCTTTCGCGTCGGCCGGCGGCTTGAGCGTGCTGGCCACGCCACGCAGGTGATGGCCGCTGCCCAGCGGCACATTCAGCGGCAGGCAGCAGGCGCCGAACAACGTTTGAATGCTCTCCAGGAGCTTTGGAAACTCGGCGTTTTCGTCATCGAGCTTGGTGACGACGATCATCCTTCCCAGCCCGGCCTTGCCTGCCTCTTGAAAAACGCGCCGCGTGTTTACTTCGATGCCCGCATGGGCATTCACGGCGATGACCGCAGTTTCCACGGCCCGCAAGGCGCCGATGGTTTGGCCGATAAAATCGGGATAGCCCGGCGTGTCGATCACCTGGAAAAACTTGCCGGCGTGTTCAAAGTGAACCACGCTGGCTTCGATGGAGTATTTGTGGTGCTTTTCCTCTTCATCGAAGTCGCAAACGCTCGTGCCGTCATCGACGCTGGCGGGGTGTTTAATGGCGCCGGTCTTGGTAAGAAACTTATCGACCAGCGTAGTTTTGCCCGCTGAGCCGTGTCCGCAGAAAGCGATGTTGCGAATCTCTTCGACGTTGCGTAGCGACATAGGGGTTGGGGGTTAGGGGTTAGAGGTTAAGGGTTTAGGCCGGGCGGCAGCGAGGGCATCGGGAAGTGTGAGCACGCCTTCGTAGAGGGCGCGGCCAATGATACAGCCCTCGACAGGCAGCGCCGCCAAAGCAGCCACGTCCGCGACGCGCGTGACTCCGCCCGACGCCACGATCGGCAAGTCGACGGCTTGCCGCAGCTCTCGCAGAGCAGTCAGGTTCGGCCCGGCGAGCATGCCGTCGGTGGTGATGTCGGTATAGACGATGGCGGCGATTGGCTCGTCGGCATACTGAGCGGACAGCTCGGTGGCCGCCACGTCGCTGGTTTCCAACCAGCCATGGGTGGCAACGCGGCCATGGCGTGCGTCGATGCCGAGCACAAGCCGCCCGGGAAAGCGACGGCACATTTCGCGAAACCAGTCGGGCTGGCTCAACGCACGGGTGCCGACCACGAGCCGCGAGACGCCCAGCTCGAACCAGCGGGCGAGCGATTGTTCGTCGCGAATGCCGCCACCGAGCTCGCAAGGAACGTCGATCGCCTTGAGAATGGCACGCACGGCTTGGAAGTTAACGGGCAAGCCCTCCCGCGCGCCGTCGAGGTCGACCAGGTGCAAACGCTCAGCGCCTTGATCGACCCAGTGCTGGGCCATGTCCGCGGGATTGTCGCCGAAGACGGTCTCGCGTGCATAGTCTCCCTGCTGCAAGCGCACGCACTTGCCGCCGCGCAAATCGATCGCCGGCCAGATCTGCATCGCGCCAAGATCCCCAAAAGGTGATTGCGATCCCCAAAGCCGAATGCCGAAACGGAGAAGTAACCAGAATATGACATAGGGAAATTGGCGTCGCAAGTGGTCTGCGTTACTCCTCGCCGTCCTTCAGCAGGCCCTCGACGACCGCGGCCACGTCGTCGCGGAGCGTGGGCGAATAGCCGATCACGAGGTCGCGAACGACTCCCTTCTGGTCGATGACGAAAACCACTGATCCGGTGGCGTTGTACTTCTCGGCAAACTTGTCGGCGCGCACGATCGGAAAAGCCAACCCCATCTTGTTGGCCACGAAGCTGGCGTCCTCCTCGTTCTCGTCGGTGTTCATGCCAAGAACGACGACCGGCTGGTCGCTGAACTTCTCGGCAAGTTGCTCAACTTGCGGCAATACGCGCAAGCTCCAGCCGTCGGCGCGACGCCAGAAGTGCAGCACCACCACTTTGCCTTTGTAATTCGCCAGCGAGTGCAACTTGCCGTCGAGATCTTTGCCTTGCCAGGTGGGGGCCGGCTGGTCGATGTAATCGGCCCGGTCGCGTGCCGCACGGGCGGCTAAGCTGATCACAGCCCCGTGCCGCGCCACCTGTTTGCCAAGGTCTTCCTTGACCACAGGCAGCGTTATGTCTGCCGCCGCCTTTTGCAGCAGCACGTCGGCCTCGACCAGCAATTGTTCGGCGTCGGCGCTGTTGCGTTGGGCCTCTTTGAGCAGCGATTCATAACGCTCTTGCACGGCGAAGTAATGGCGCATCTCCTCATCCAACTTCTGGCACCAGGCATCGTCGAACTGCTCGACGCCCAGCAGGCGGGTGCTGGCCACCGCAGTAACGTTGACTCCGTAGCTTTGTTCGAGCTTCGTTTCGATGCGTTCGACCAGGCCCCGATCGCCGTCAAAGAAAAAAGTGGCCTGCGTTCGGCAGAGGTAGATGTCGTCCACCGGACTTTGGCGGGTGGCCGCAATCTTCCACTCCGGCTCATCGTCGTCCTCGTTAGGCTGGTCTTCGACCCGATAGCGAAAACCGACTTGCGTCGAGCGGTCGAGCTCCGCCCAGCCGTTTTCCAACTCCTTCTCGTTCTTGGGCAACTTAGGCAACAATTGCCGCACTTCGAACTGGTAACCCAGCGTGGGGTTCGGGGCGATCGAACCGTCGGGCGAAAAATCGCAGTAGGCAAAGGTAACTTGCTCCGCAAGGCTGGCCAGAACTGCCGGGTCCGGCTGAGCATTTTCATTTGCCGCGGGCGCCGCTGGCTTAGCCGCCTTGGCATTTGCCGGCTTGGCGCCCGGCGCCTTCGTTGCTGCCGGCTTGGCGGTGCCAGGCTTCGGCGCCGTCGGTGGTTTGGCGGGCGGGCCCTTGGCCGCATTGGGCTTGTTGCCAGCCGGGGTTTTACCGGGCGGGGTTTTGCCGGGCGGGGTCTTACCGGGCGCTGGCGCCGCTTGTGTGGTTGGCAGGAAGCTCGCCGCGTGACGCAAAATAAGCCTCCACGAACTGTCGGAGTTTTGCTTCACCACCC
>DASSFG010000424.1:0-3300 GCA_035694685.1 Pirellulales bacterium | reverse complement strand
ACAACCATCCGCCTGAAGCACCTCGGGCAGTACGCCTTCAGTTGGGAAGACGCCGGCAGCGCCCTCGCGCGCTACGACACCTACTTTTTTGATCTGCGCTAACACGAAACACTCGCAAGTGCGTCGGTTGTCTTTGAGGTGCGCTATTGGGTCCGGGGCGTTCATGGTAGGATGTAAATCGCAACCTATTTCTGAATAGTATGTTAGGAAACCGCCAATGGTGGGGTGTCGCGGTAGTTCGGCAGCGCGCTGCCGAAATGACGGTGGCAAAGGCGCCGCGCGCGGCGCGAATGGCGATTTGACCGGGTCGATTTCATTTCTCGTTGTGACAGGGCTACATGGGCAAAGGCGCCGCGCGCGGCGCGCTTGACGGTGCACCAGAGTTCCGGCGAAAGCGGCGTGTCATTTCGGTCGGCGGAACGAGACGGCTATGGTGGCAAAGGCGCAGCGCGCTGCGCCTTTGCGGAGATTAGCGGCAAAGAGAGGGAGGAGGTTGCGCCGCGCGGCGTCGGTTGATTTAGTCCAGTGCTAGCACAAGATGTTGTGGAAATTGACGCCGGCTCGGTCAGGCTGTTAGCGACACGCGTGCCGCATGGTCGCGGAGTAGACGGCGCTGTTCGCGCCGGAGCGGATAAGCTACCTGGCAAAAGGCGCAGCGCGCTGCGCCTTTGGCGGTGCCTTTCAAAGCCCGGCGACAGGCGGCGTGCGACGCGCGTGTCGCCTCGGACGGCGTAAACAGGAAGCAGGGGAACGCAAAACGACGCTGATCCACGCGACCCCGCAAGATGCCTCCAGCTTTCCCGGGTCGTGGAAATGACTGATGGGACCGAAGCGGTGGTTTTGCCTTGGCACTGGTCTCTTGCGCCGGGCGTTCACAAGCTTGAAGTACTTCCAAGCCTAACTGCGGCGACCGCTGCTTGTGGCGCTGGCGTCGCGACGCAACAATGAAGCGCAACATGATGCGAGGCGAAGTCTCATGATCGAGATCACGATTCCGCGGCTAGGCTGGTCGATGGAGGAGGGAACGTTCTCCGAATGGCTCAAACGCGACGGCGATTGGGTCGAGAAGGGCGATATGCTTTTCGTACTGGAGAGCGATAAAGCCGCACAAGAGATCGAATCGTTCGAATCGGGCGTGCTGCGATTACCGGCTAGCGCGCCAAGTGTCGGCCAGGTTGTCAGCGTCGGCCAGGTGATCGGTTACCTCGTAGCCCGTGAGGAGGTCGAAAGCTTTGTGCCGCCCGAAACGGCGCCACTTCAGCCTGCCGCTGCGCAGCCTGAGCCGATGGCAGCCAAAGTAGCGACTGAAGAAAAGATTCCAGAGGCCGGCGTCGCCGTGGTCGGTGCCGAAAAGGCCACTGCTAGCCCAAGAGCCCGCCGAGCGGCGAATGAACGCGGTATCGACTGGAAGCTGTTGTCGGGCAGCGGACGCGACGGCCGGGTACGCGAACGCGACGTGCTGGCGGCAGCGGTTCCTGCCACAGAGAAAGGGCTTTCCGCCCCGCTTTCGGCGACACGGCGAACGATTGCCGAGCGGATGCTCGCCAGCGTCCGTGCCACGGCCCCGGTAACGCTGACCACCAAAATCGATGCCGGCAACCTCGTGAATCTGCGGGCACAGTTCAAGTTGGCCGGCAAAGAACCGCCGCCCACCATCACGGATATCGTGGTGAAGCTGGCCGCCAAAGCGCTCTCTTCCCATCCAAATATGAACGCCCGCTGGCAAGAAGGCAGCATCGTTCGCGTCGATGAGATCCAGATCGGCATCGCCGTCGATACCGATGCCGGCCTGCTCGTGCCCGTCATTCGCGACGTGCCTACGCTCGGCATCATCCAGATCGCCGAGCGATCGCATTCGCTCATTGAGAAGGCCCGCGCGCGTCGGCTTACTGGGTTCGAATTGACGGGCGGAACGTTCACCGTCACCAACTTGGGCATGTACGGCATCGACGCCTTTACGCCAATCATTAATCTGCCTGAAACGGCCATTCTCGGCGTCGGCGCCATTCGCCGCGACGCAATCGTGCTCGACGACGACCGCATTGTGCCAGGCCACTCGCTGACATTGAGCCTGACGTTCGACCATCGTTTGGTCGACGGCGCCCCGGCCGCTCGGTTCTTGCAAAGCTTGCGCAAGCTGCTGGAAAACCCGGCGGCATCCTTGGTGGACTGACCTCGTCGCCGGCACAAGTCTCTTAGGGACAAGGATTTCCATCGCCGAAAGTTTTGTTAGCGAATGGTTTGAGTCTTGCAAAACGGCGCATAAGCCTTATGCTTTTCAATTACGCCCCAAGGCGCGTTGACTGGTTCCGCGCGCCGGCCAAGGGGAGGGTACCGCGGCCGCTGGTTCTTTTACTCGTTGCGTTCCAGTCCGAGCAGTGGTGAATGGATCAAATCCTTAAAGGCTATCAGCAAATTGGCTTGACGACGTGGGTTTACCTGTCGTCGCTGCTGACCGTCGCGATTTATTTCAAGTTCAGCCGCCTGTGGAGCATGCGCAATCTCGACGTGCTCGCCCTGATTGCCATGGCGCCGGGACTGCTGATGATCGACTACGGCGGCTACAGTGGCGATGCAAGTCATCGTGGCTACATCTGGTTGTTCGTCGTGGGCGGTTGGTTTCTCGCCAGGTTGCTGATCGATTCCTGGATGGTCCGCCGCCCGTTGTTGGAGCCCAACCTGTCGGTGGGCGGCCTGACGTTTATTTGCGTGTCGCTGCTGGTGTTCCTGATGGTCAACGTGCTCACCAAGCAGCCTACCGCTGCCGATCTGGAAGGCCCGCGCATGCTCGATGCCATGCTGCACCTCGAGCAGGCCCCGCCGGCCGGCGATCGCACGCTGGCCCGTTACGGTCCCGGCTTTCCGCTGCTGTACTTGATTCCCAGCATTACCACCAAGTCGATCGCGAGTGCCGACCCGGCTGTGCCCGAAGAGCGCGCCCGCTACATGGTGCAAGCCGCGACGGCCCGCGCCATGGCCATCTTTTCGCACGTGGCCGTGGTACTGGGCATGGTGCTGATCGGCGTCTGGCATTTCGACAACATCCGCACCGGCATCGCTGCCGGCACACTCTATTTGCTATTACCCTACACGGCCCAAATGACGGGCCGGGTCGATCACGTTTTGCCCGCCGCACTGTTGGTGTGGGCTGTGGCGGCCTATCGGCGTCCGTTAGTTTCGGGCATGTTGCTTGGACTGGCGACCGGGGCTGTCTATTATCCGTTCTTTCTCTTGCCGCTTTGGATGGGTTTTTATTGGCATCGCGGATTGCTGCGGTTCAGCATCGGCTACGTCTCGATG
>DASSFG010000423.1:0-3902 GCA_035694685.1 Pirellulales bacterium | reverse complement strand
CCGCTGTCCGTCGGGCAGCTACCGCATGATCGGCACCGTATCGGGCTTCAGGTCGGCAAGTTGCTTGCTCAGCGCCGCGG
Source organism: Pirellulales bacterium (assembly GCA_035694685.1). GTDB lineage: Bacteria > Planctomycetota > Planctomycetia > Pirellulales > JAICIG01 > DASSFG01. The sequence continues at coordinate 3,822 of DASSFG010000423.1, read as the reverse complement.
CACGGTCGCGGGCCGGCGCCAGTTCCGGGGCAATCGACAAGTAGTGCTGCGCGATGAGCTGCTTCTGCTCCGCCATGCGGGCATCGGCCGCGAGGCGCAGGGCCTCAACCACGTCCCGTGGCGTGCGGGCCAGCTCTGCGGCGCGGGCGTCGTCGGTGGTCGATATCCGGAAATGCCCCAGGGTGTGATTGGCAAATTGCGACGCTTGCTCGATGCTGATCACGAGTTTCGAGCCGGGCTTGATTTCGACCGGCGAACGAGTGACCAGCGTCAGCGAGTGCGGCTGCCCGAGGCTGCCGCCGATGGCCCAGCCTTTGGTCTTGGGATCCTTGTTGTTCAACACGTCGGCTGCATCGAACTTCGGCTGGGAATAATCGGCCACTGCGGCGGCGAGCTCGACCGCCTGCTGGCCGCTGAGCGAAAGCTCCGCGTTGGGTTTCGGCGCGTCGTTGTTCTCGCGCGTCCAGACGGGCTCGCGACGATCATTGAGCACGATCAAACGGAAGCCCGCCAGGCGTCCTTCCAGGGCGTTGTCGGTGCGGTTCCAAACGACGAGGCGGTCGAGCGGTTGCTCGCTCTTCAAATCGACCTCCCACCAGGGGTTTTCCGAGACTTCGGTGTGGGTGGTCGATTTCGCCTCGGTATAACGGCCGTCGGTGTTGCCGTCGATGGCCAGTTTGGCCGGGCCGTCAAAGGCCACACTGCTCTGCGAAGCCTCGCCGCGAGGGGCCACGTTCTCAGCGCCGTGAAACGCCTGCACTTCGGCCAGCGACAGAATCTTTTCCTTGCCGGGCAGCTCGATCCTTACGTAACGTCCGTTGACTGCTTGTCCCTCCGGCGGATCGATGGCCACACCGATTCGCGTGATCACGAAGTTGCCGTTCGCGTGGCCGGGGCCTTTGGCCGGCAGAGCGTCGTCGGGCAGGGCGTCGAGTTGAATCGCTCGAATCGTGCCCGGTTCAGGCGTGGCTTCGACAGTATAAGTGTCGTTCGCGGCGCCGGCAGCCACATAAACCGAGCCGTCGTCGGCAATCGTCGTCGCCGTGCCCGCCTGCGATTTCACCGCCGCCGGCCGCAGCGTTTGCCGCTGCATATCCAGTGGGAAATCGTGCTCCCACCGGCCCTGTGCCGCCGACAACTCGGGTGTCGGCGTGCGAAGCGTTTCCTTTAAGCCGTCAACCTCTTGCTGCCACTGGTCGCGCCGGCGCTGCTGCTCGTCGCTATAGATGGAAAACAGGGGCGATTCGTCGCGGCGATCGGCATCGTCGGTGTTGTTGAAGAACGCGAAGAACTTGAAAAATTCTTCCTGCGAGATGGGGTCGTACTTGTGATTGTGGCATTGCGCGCACGCAATGGTCGTGCCCATCCAGACGGCCATGGTCGTATTCACGCGATCGACGACGGCTACGTTGCGAAACTCTTCGTCGTTGGTGCCGCCCTCGTTGTTGGTGAGCGTGTTGCGATGAAAGGCGGTGGCGACGAGCTGGTCTTCGCTCGGGTTGGGCAAAAGATCGCCGGCAAGCTGCTCGACGGTGAACTGGTCGAACGGTTTGTTGTCGTTGAGTGCCCGGATGACGTAGTCGCGGAAGAGCCAGATGACGCGCGGCGGATCGTCGGCATAACCGGCCGAATCGGCATAGCGGGCCAGGTCGAGCCACATGCGCGCCCAGTGCTCGCCATAGGCCGGGCGGTCGAGCAGCCGGTCGACCAGCTTGTCGTAAGCCTGCGGATCGGCATCGGCGACAAAGGCGTCGACCTCGTCGAGCGTGGGTGGCAAGCCGGTCAGATCCAGCGCCAACCGTCGAATCAGCGCATACCGATCGGCTTCGGGTGACGGCTTCAGCCCCTCGCGCTCGAGCCGCGTCAAAATGAAATAGTCGATCGCATTGCGCGGCCAGTTGGTATCTTGCACCTGCGGCAGCAGCGGGCGGACCGGTTGGACGTAAGACCAGTGACCGGCGTATTTGCCACCTTGGCGAATCCAGCGCGTCAGCGTTTCGATTTCATGCTGGCTCAGTTTTTTGCCGCTGCCAAGCGGCGGCATGACTTCTTCGGGATCGGTGGACGTGATCCGCGCGACAACGGCGCTTTTCTCGGGTTCTACCGGCACGATGGCCGCATAGCCACCCAGATCGGCGGTGGCGCCCTCGGCGGTATCGAGCCGCAGACCGCCTTTCCGTTCGGTGGGATCGGGTCCGTGGCACTTGAAGCAGACGTTCGACAAGATCGGCTTGACGTCGCGATTAAAGTCGATCTTTTGCTCGGCCGCCGCGCGCGCGGAGGTAACGTTGGCCAGCAGTAAGAGCAAAGCAAAGAACATAGACGTTCGCATAGGCGTAGTAAGCCATTAAATGGCATGAGGTTAGGGATGCGAATCTAGCGACGGCTCATCAGTGCCAAAGGCAAAAAAATGCTCGCTTTGCATTGTAGACTGGGTAAAATCGTCGCTACAATGCTACAATGATGGTCTCCGAGGATTCGTTGCAGGTCAAGGCAACGAAACCCCGATGCTGTCGATGTAGACCGCCCAAGTCGCTTCATCTAGCCCGAGCGACTGCGGCACTCTTCGATTGTTTTGGGGAGCATCAAATTGCTGCCGGTTCGTCCAACGTGTGGGCTGAATGAGTCAAACGTTGCAATGGCTGTGGGTTCAGAACAGATAACTTCCACTCAAGCTGCACCTTCTGAAACCGCCTCGCCGAGTGAACGCAAAAAACGCGTTCGTTGGAGCGAGACGCGCAACACGAAACCCAGGTCGCTGGACTATCCCGAGACGGTCAATCGCCGCAAGATCCTTTGGCCGTATCTGATCAGTATTACGGTCTATCACCTTTTGGCGACGCTGGTGTTTGTACCCTGGCTGTTCAGTTGGACCGGCGTGGCCCTGGCGTTTGCGGGGCTGTATGTGTTCGGTACCTTGGGCATCAATCTCTGCTACCATCGTCTGCTGACGCACCGCGGTTTCAATTGCCCGCGATGGTTGGAGCACGGCTTCGCCTTGCTGGGCGTCTGCTGCTTGCAAGACACGCCGGCCCGCTGGGTGTCTGTACATCGGCTGCACCATCAGCACTCCGACGAAGAACCCGATCCACATAGCCCGCTGGTCACTTTTCTCTGGGGCCACATGGGCTGGCTGTTCGTTGAAAACCGGCAGGTGAACAGCGTTATGACCTACGACCGTTACGCCCGCGACGTACTGAAGGATCCGTTCTATTTCGCCTTTGAGCGAAACCTGTTGTGGGTGTGGGTCAACCTCGCGCAATGGGCCGTCTTCTTCGCAGCCGGCTTCGCCATCGGCCGCCTAGGCGGCACGGCGATGGACGGCGTCCAGTTTGGGCTGAGCCTGCTGGTTTGGGGCGTGTTCTTTCGGACGGTCGCCGTTTGGCACATTACCTGGAGCGTAAACTCGGCCACGCACATCTGGGGCTACCGCAACTACGAAACCGACGAAAACAGCCGCAATAACTGGATTGTCGCCCTGATCTCCAATGGCGAAGGCTGGCACAACAATCACCACGCCGATCAGCGCAGCGCCGCTCACGGGCATCGCTGGTGGGAATTCGACGTGACCTACATCACCATCTGCCTGCTGGAAAAGCTCGGCCTCGCCACCGACGTCGTCCGGCCCAATCAAAAGCTGACCGAAGTGCAAATCTAGCGCTTTGGAGTGCGGCGATTCATCGCCGCTTTGGCCTGTCGCGAAGCGACCTTTCTTTTGCTCGATTGCGGTTCCGCATCCAAGGCAACTTGATTGTTTAACCGCAGGGCCAACGGCCCGCGCGAGTTCCGCCTCGCGCGGGCCGTTGGCCCTGCGGGTAAACG
>DASSFG010000422.1:0-4344 GCA_035694685.1 Pirellulales bacterium | reverse complement strand
GCCCGGTCATAATCACAATTTCGCCCGAAGTGAGCTCCAAGTTGTTGTTCTTCAGCACGAAGTTGGCGGCGGCGCCCTCGCCGAACGCATGCCACACGCCTTGTACGCGGACCAACGCTGATTTCGGCCGCCCATTGGCCGAGCGTGCCAGGCATCTGGGAGCGGAGGCCAATGATTCGAGACTCATTGCTTTTTACCGGGAGGAAGGTTTTTGAGAGGGGCTGGAGCGATCACGGCACCTGCCCACGACGCTGGCTGGCGGCCTTCCTTGCCAAGATTTATTTCCGCACAAAAGGCGGAGAATGGAACGGTCAATCTACCCAACTTGTGGGCGGTGTCAAGAATACGGCGGCGCGGCAGACGCAAGTGACAACTCCGTTTGGGCAAGATATAGTGACAATTGGTTTTTGCGGCCGTTTTGCGGCGAGGATTATGGCTCCGACGCGACGGAGGACGGGGATAAACTTGCTTACCTTCCAGAGAAAGTTGCCATTGGGCCGGATCACATACGTTTGGATGATGGCGTTAGGGGCCTTTACCGCTCAGGCGACCGCAGAGTCCATGCCCGGTTGGCAGGCGATGCGGGTCGTCAGCCAGGATGGCAACCCAGCCCGCATGCTGGCGGCCGATCTCGACGGCGAGGGGCGCGACGAGCTGATCATCGTCAATACGCGGGATTCGCGGCTCGATCTGTTCCGCTGGCTGCCCCCCACGGAACGTAAGCCCGCCGAAAAGACTACGGTTGCGGACGACAGTCCTAACGAATTGCCGCTCGCGCCCGATTGGAAGCGCTCGGAGGTGGTGCTCGAAGAATTGCCGCTGGACATCGTGGTCGAGGACATCGACGGCGATCAGAAGCCGGAAATCGTGGTCCTTACCAGCCCGTCGAACAAGGTCGTGAGCTACCGCCGAGAGGCGGCCGATCAGTGGGCCAAAAGCACAAGCTGGGATTTACTGCCAGGTTCGCCCGTAGTCAAAAACGGTCTGCTGGTGCGAACGCTCCTCGACGGCAAGCACGAGCTGCTCATAAGCTGCGAACAAGGCATCCAAACCCTCAAGCTCACGCCCGGCAGCCGCGCCGCCTGGCTGAGTCCTCGGGAGAGCCACGGCCGATTGGGCTGGCGGTTGGCCGATCTCGACGGAGACGGAGATCTCGATCTCGTAGAGTGGTCGCAGTTGGCCCGGCAGACGGTACGCTGGTACGAATGCTACGAGGGAAAACTGCTGCCCGCACAGGCGATCTTCGATCAGAACCTGCACGGCTTCGACGTCTTATCAATGGCTGGCAAGCCGGCCGAGCTGCTGGTATTGGGTGGTTCGCAACAGGGCCTGTTGCGGCGATACGTGCTGGCCCGCGGCGACGAAAAGGAGCTGGCCCGACAGGAAGCCGTGCCGCTGTCCGGCGGCGCTTCGACGGCCTGGTGCGGGCTCTCGCTCGATGGGCAGCCCGCGCTGGTGGCCGTCGATCCCGCTCAGCCGCGATTGCGCGTTCAGCCATTAGGCAGCGAAGGATGGCTGGCCGAGCAGAGTTTCCCTACGATCGGCAACGTGCGTGGGCTTGTCTCGCCGCCGGCCAAGCCCGGCACGCTGTTGATCTGGGTGAAAGACGCCGCCGACCTGTACGAAAGCCATTGGGAGTCCAACCGCCTCACGTATCCCAAGTTGTTGCCGCAGTCCGCCGACGTCAAAGACCGCCGAATACTGGCCATCGACCGAGTCGGCGACAAAACGTGGTGGGCGCAGCGCGTGGGCAATGACCTGGACCTCTATCTTTGGAAGCCCGGCGAGCCGGAGGCGGTTAAGACGCGGTTTGCGGGCGTCGGGTCGAAGGTCGATAAAGTCGTCTGGCTAGGCGGCGAAACGGTCCTGATTCAAGACGCCTTTGTCAAAGCGGCCAAGCTGGTCCGCCTGAAAGACGGCAAGGCCAGCATTTCGGAGCCCGCCAACCTGGCCAAGGCCGACCTGGCCGAATTCAAGCTGCTTCAGTTCAAGGAAAAACTTCGCCCGGCAAGGTTGACTGAAGGCGTGCTGCAATGGCTCGATGACGACCTTCAGCCTTCAGACCAGGTCATGCTGTCGGCAGGCCAACGGATCGCGGCCTTCGTACCGGCGGCCGAAGGGCAGGCCTGGGCGATGGAACAAGGCGGCACGTTTCTACACCGCTTGAAGCCCGATGAGGCGGGCATCCTGCGCGAGGCCGAAAGCGTGCGTTTGCCGGGCGGCACGACGGTCATCGACGATCCGCTGCTGGGCCTGTTGTTGGTCGATCAAGACCGGCTCGTGCGGTTATCGCGCGGGCGTCCCTGGGAGCTGAAGCTGCTCGACAGCCTCGACAGCCGCGTCGGCCGGCCGAGCGGAGTGAAGGAAGCCACCATCCATCGTATTATGACGGCCGACTTGACCGGCGACGGAGTGGACGAGGTGGTGCTGTGCGACGACCGCCGACACCAGCTTACCGTGCTTGAGCGCACGGAAACGAAACTCGAGCCGCGCCTTTCGTGGCCGGTGTTCGAAGACCAGACCTATCCTTACGGCGGAACGCAGCACAACCTCGTCTCTGAGCCTCGCCTGATCGTTGGCCTGAACGCCGACGGCGACGGCCAACAGGACGCCGCGCTGTTGTGTCACGATCGTTTGCTCTTTTACATGGCACGAGAGGGGAAGTGAGATGGAGAGCTTTTTGGGAAACACAATGCCGGTCACAAAGAAAAGTCGCGCAGCGACAAGGAGACAAGGAGACAAGGAGACAAGGGGATGTGAACATCGTCTCCTCTCTCCTTGTCGCCGTGTCTCCTTGTCTCCTTGTCTGTCTGCCTCAGCTTGGCTTGGGTGCTGCCTGGCGTCGTTCCTCTATGTGAACGCGGCACATGCAGAACAAGTCACCGTTACGCTCGTGGGCGGGGCGAAGCTTACCGCCAACTTGTTGCGGGAGAATAATGACGGATTGGTGCTCGACCTCGGTTATGACGTGCTCAACGTGCCAAAGAACCGCGTGCTCGACGTCAGCCGCGACGAAACCGCGAACAAGCACGAGACGCGGCGCGATCATGGCATCTTTCATACCGGCCGGCTCGAACCGGCCGACGTGCCCGAGTTGGTCAAACGCTATGGCGACGCGGTCGTCGTGGTGAAAAACGTGTCGGGCACCGGCAGCGGCTTCTTGATCAGCAAGCAAGGGCACCTGATTACCAACTACCACGTGGTCGAGGGCCAGAACAAAGTGCAGGTGACGCTCTTCCGCCGCACCCAGCAAGGCTATGAAAAGCAGGAGCTGAAGAAGGCCCGCATTCTGGCCTTGCAGCCGCTGCGCGACATCGCGCTGTTGCAGCTTGACCTGGCTGAGTTGAACGCCGACTTGCCCGACCCGGTGGTGATCAACAATTCCGACGACTTGAACGTGGGCGACCTGGTCTTCGCCATCGGCAATCCTTTGGGGTTGGAGCGCTCGGTGACGCAGGGCATTGTCAGCTCGGCCACACGCACCATCGGGCACATGCGGCTGATTCAAACCGACGCTTCGATCAACCCCGGCAACAGCGGCGGGCCGCTCTTCAACGCGCGGGGCGAGGTGGTGGGCATCGTGTGTGCCGGCGCCACTTCGTTCGACGGGCTGGCCTTCGGCATTCCGGCCAACGACCTCGTCGACTTCTTGCTGCACCGCGAAAGCTACCTCTACGATGCGGCGCAACCCTTGAACGGAGCGACCTATCTTGCTCCGCCCTACCGCGACCCGTCTGACGCGACTCCGTCGGAGTCTCAATCCGAACCGACTCCGGCCACGGCGTCGTCACCCGAAACGAAGGAAAAGACCTCGTGAACAGATTCTCCAAGTTACGATTTGCAATTTGCCATTTGCAGTTTGCAATCTTCGCCGTCTTTGCCCCGCTCGCATTGGCGGCGCCTCCCTCCTGGATGGCCTTGCCGGAGGAAACCGTCGCGATGGTGCGCGTGCCCGACGCCCGGGCGTTTCTGGAAGCACTTCGCACACAAACGAAGCTGGGCGCCGTACTGATGACCCCTGCACGCGTCGATGGCCTCGTCAAGGCCCTCAGCGAACAGTGGCCGAAGGAATGGAAGGAGATTCAAGAGGCGCTCCATCGCGCGGATCTCACGGGCGACGATTGCCACGCGCTCGTTCAAGGCGAGCTGGGCGCCGCTCTGGCATTCCAGCCGCGCGGCGACAAGCCGCCGCTCATGCTCGCGTTTGGATGGATCGAGCCCGGCGAAGAGCTGGCGCCGCGGTTTGTCGCGGCCCTAGGGGCCTGGCTGGCCGAGAAATCCGATCAGCCTCACGGCCCGCAGCGCAAAGACATTGAATTAGCCGGGCACGAAGTGTTGCACATC
>DASSFG010000421.1:0-3708 GCA_035694685.1 Pirellulales bacterium | reverse complement strand
AGGCCATTCCGCTCGCTGAATCCTGCGACACATTTATGCAGAGCCCAGGAAGCGTTCGGTACACGATGATCGTGGGTGCCGGCGGATTAGCCAAAAGCTCGCACTACCCCTAAACCGCCCCGGCGCGGTCTAATGGCCAGCATGCCATTTGAATTCCGCGGCCATTGCTCCAGTTGCCACCACGAATGGGAAGGACTTTTGTTCTCCAGCGCGATTGCCGGCCCACTCGATTGCCTTCGTCCCGAAACCTACTCGACCTATTATTGCGGGCGTTGTTGCCGCGGGCTGCTGGTATCGCGCGAGCTTGATCGTAACTCTTGGCAACCGTGGCTGGCCGACAAATCGCACGCCATTAGGCGATGTGCGCTGCTAAAACAGGCGTGTGAGAAGATTTCGGCTATTCTGTCGAGCGCCCGAACAAGCTATGTGCCAGTGCAAATCGACATTGGCTCCGTCACTTGTCCCACGTGCCGCGAAGAGATGCCGCCAGGCTCAATCGACACAGTATCGCTAGTCTGTCCGCATTGCGGCAGCCATGCGGGGCGCTGTTTGGAGATCCACAGTCATGTGATATTAGAAAATGACTCTGCGTAATTCGAGGCAACCCGCTAATCGCATAGGATTTCAACCCATGAAACGCTCCGGTTACGCCGATCTGCCGCTGCACTCGGGCAGGGTGCCTCCATGGCTGGCGCAGCGCATGGCTGCGCTTGGTGGAGCAATCGCGGAAAATATCGTCGTCGATTATGGGCGCGATGAGTTCTTGGCGCGGCTGGCCGATCCTTTCTGGTTTCAAGCGTTCGGTTGCGTGTTGGGAATGGACTGGCACTCCTCCGGCATTACCACCTCAGTGCTCGGCGCGCTAAAGCGGGCACTTGGCCCGAAGGCCGCCGAGCTGGGCATTTACGTTTGCGGCGGACGCGGGCGGGCCTCGCGCAAGACGCCCGACGAGTTGTTGGTGGTTGGCGAAAAGACGGGCCTCGACGCCACGCAATTGGTGTACGCCAGCAGGCTCTCGGCGCGTATCGATAACACTGCCGTGGCCGACGGCTTTCAACTCTATCTGCACAGCTTTATCGTCACGTGTGACGGCCAATGGGTGGTGGTGCAACAAGGGATGAACGACGCCACCGGCATGGCCCGGCGTTATCATTGGCATTCCGCCGGCCTGCGGAGCTTTGTGAATGCCCCGCACGCCGCGATCGTCGGCCCTTCGCAAGGCGAAATCATCAACCTCGTCGATTGCCAGGCGCAGCCGGCTCAAGAGGCGATCGTACAAATCCTCAATCAGCCGCCAGAAAAGAACTTACGGGAAATCGGCAAGCTGGTGATGGACCGCCGGCACGCGGTCGGCAAGCATTGCGTCGATCTGAAGCGGCTGGGCGCAGTGCTGGCCACGGCGTACGAGCGCAGCTTGTCCGACTTCGCAGCGGCGCTGCTGGTGGAGAAGCTCGGACCACGCACCTTACAATCGCTGGCACTGGTGGCCGAAGTGATCCACGGCACGCCGTGTCGCTTTCGCGACCCTGCCCGTTTTTCGTTCGCCCACGGCGGAAAAGATCGCCATCCCTTTCCCATCCCCACGAAAGTTTACGACCGGACCGTCGAAGTGCTGCAAACCGCGTTGGAGAAGGCGAAGGTGGGCGATAAGGACCGTAGCGAGGGTCTGCGCCGGCTACATCGCTTCGTGCTGAAAGTCGAACGCGACCTCGAACCAGAAGCCAATTTCGAGGAATTGGTCGCCCACGAGAATCGCACGTCGTATCTGCACGGCGGCCGTAGCGTCTTTGGCCACGCGCCGAAGCCTTCGACCATTCGGCAGCAAACGTTGTTCGACGCATGAAGGATGGTGCGTCCTTCAGGACATCGAGTACGAAGAGAAACTCGTCGCTGAGCTGAAGGCCAGCGCGGCGCCGTCCAAACTCCAGGAAGGTTGGCCGATCTCGATGCCGCGGACGGTACGCTTCCACCTGGATGAACACGTCGCCCGTGCGGTCGCACTTAGAACGAGGCGGGCACGACGCCGTTCGAGGGCGGAGCAGGTTCGGCGCCGTTGCTCTCCTTCGGCGGCTCGCTCGCGGCCGTTTGTTCGTCAGAGGCGTCGGCGCGGTCCGACGCAACTTTACTCGCCTTCGATCGGCTGGCAAGCGTCCTAGGCCCGTCTTTGAACGCTTGCTGACCTTTGAACACGCGGCGGTAACGCACGCGTTCGTCCTGATCGTAGGTGACGAGTACTTGCACGTCGGTGCCGTCGGCCCAGATCTCGGTCGGAATGCCGACCACTTCCCAGAGCCCACCGGTCGCCACGTCGGCGGCCCCGTGGACAAACGCCCGGCCCATTTTGACACCCTTCGTGTAGCCCTGCTTGAAGGAAAACACGTCTTCGACCGTGCCGTCGGGGCGGGGTTTCGTGTAGGTCGGAGCACCTAGCTCCGCAATCACCTGGGCGCGGGGCGTCCCCTCGTGCAGCACTCCCAAGTTCTTCTTGTCGGGCTGGCGGGATGCTTTCACGGCGGCGCAGCCGGAACACTCGGCGACAAAGAACGCGGCGGCGGCGCACGCCAAGGCGCGGAGCAATGGCCGCAGGACTCGCCGAAGCACGTCGTCAATCCTCCACCACAACAGGAAAACGCGGCGGAATATAGTTGCGTACATCATCGTCGGTCAATCCGAATCCGCTTCTGTAATCGTTTGGGGATACTGAGAAGCTGGGACGCCTAGCCTGGATTTGTTAAGCTGGGAAAACCGCGATGTCGCACGCTCTACGACCCATGCCCGACTCGTTGCCAAAACTGCCGCCGCGCAAGCCAGATAGCCACAAAGGCGACTTTGGCAGCGCGCTTTTGATCGGCGGTTCGCGCGGACTGGCGGGGGCGATTTCAATGTCAGGCATGGCGGCGCTGCGCGGAGGCGCCGGCCTCGTGCGGCTGGCCGTCCCGCTCGATTGCCAGAACGTCGTCGCCGGTTTCGAGCCATCGTACATGACCATTGGCCTGCCGGCCGACGACACCGGGCGAATCAGCGTTTCGGGGCGCGAGCTGATTGCAGCCGAGGCCGAGAAAGCGACTGCTTTGGCTTGCGGTCCCGGCCTGGGACGCTCGGCCGAGCTCGACGAGCTCGTCGCCTGGCTCTACACCGACCTCAAACAACCCGCGGTATTCGACGCCGACGCGCTCAACGCACTCGCATCGCGGCCCGACCTGTTGCGTAAGCCGGGCGGCCCGCGCGTCGTTACGCCGCATCCGGGCGAATTCCAGCGATTGATTCAGGCAAAAGCTCGCTTGCCGCGCGACGAGCTGGAACAACAGGCCGCGCAGCTTGCCGGCGAATGCGGTATTGTCGTGTTGCTCAAAGGACACAGCACACTGATCACCGACGGTCGTCAGCAAGCCCACAACACGACTGGCAACCCCGGCATGGCCACCGGCGGCACCGGCGACGTGCTGACGGGCCTCACCACCGCGCTCGTTTGCCAACATCTCGCTCCCTTTGACGCCGCACGGCTTGCCGCGCACCTTCACGGTCTCGCGGGCGATCTGGCCGCAGCCGAGCTAGGGCAGGTATCGATGATTGCCAGCGACCTCTTGCGCTTTCTGCCGGCGGCGTTTGGCACGTTGGCCGAAGAGTGAATTGCCGATCCGCCAACTTAACGATGCCAAAAGCACTAGTGCTTTGTCAAAGCTAGATGTTCGGGTTGGCGTCTGTAGG
>DASSFG010000420.1:0-4484 GCA_035694685.1 Pirellulales bacterium | reverse complement strand
TGGCGATATCGGTCATTGCGTCATCGCCGCCTTGATCGCGCGCGTGGTCGAGGTCGGGCAAGCCTTCGAGCAATGTCTTGCCGTCGTACGATTTGATCGCGATGTTCCGGAAACGAAATGAGCTACTCTTGCTGGCGAAGCTCATTGGCCCCGTGATTTTGCTGTCCGCGGTGAAGGCAAAGAGTGATTCACCGTCGAGAAAGCACTCGCATTTATTGCCGCGCACACGTACCTCCGCGCGGTACCAACGCCCCTGGTCCAACGAACCCTTGCGAAAGCCAAAATTAACGGGCTTTCCGTCCCGCTTCGACACGACGTCGTACCGTCCATTGCCGAACACCCCCAATCTGAGAAGTATCGCGTCGTTCTCGCCGGTGCGACCAATGCCCAAGGCGCACACGCCGTTTCCAGCGACTCTTTTCACCTCGACGGAGAAATCATAATCGCCCCGATCGGAGTCGCCGAATGTCAGCGAAGGCGATCGCCGCGATGAATGTTGGACCAGATCGTCGCCTTCAATCGACCAGTCGCTTCGAAAGCGCTTGTCGAATTGGCAATCGAAGCGTTTCACCATTGCCACCGGCCGGTCCCCCGGCCTTGATGCAGAGGCTGACGCCGGGGCTGACGTCGACCCATTGCTCGAGTTGCTAGCAAGGGGTGGCTGCGGTTGCCCTGATCCGAGCGCATCGTCGGGCACCCCGTCCGGCTTTGCGTCGGCCGCGGACTCCAGTTTTCTGATTTCGATTTTGCGGAACTCGACTCGAGTGTCGGCGTTGAGTACCTGAAGGGCGATGCCGCCGCGATTAAACTGCCGGTTCTCGTCTCGGTAGTCGGTCGTCGTTTGACCGTTTACCTTGATCAGCACCCGGTTGTCTTCCAGGAGTATGTCCATGGTGAACCATTCGTCGGGCGCGGCCGGCGACGTTTCAACAGCGTTTCCATCGGCAAAATTTCGCTGCATTCGCATGACGTACAGGCTGCCTGTCTTACGCTTGTCGCCCTTGCTATTGGCGTTGATCTTCGCCAGGTAGCCAAGCACGTTCGACTTGGCGCCGAGGGGATTGGCGGGGCCGAAAGGCGCCCGGCAGGTGACACCCGCGCTTCCGCCGGAGTTGACCCGCGCTTCGAGCCGCAAATGAAAGTCAGTCCAGTCGTCACGATCGGAATACAAGTACGTGGTCGACGCCCCCGAACCGATCAATACGCTGTTCTCAACGCGCCAATCTCCCGGTTGGCTGGGATGGGTTTTCCAGCCGGTCAGGTCTTTGCCGTTGAAGAGGGGCAGCCATTGATCCGGCTTTGCCGCGTTGGGCAGCGTGGACGGGGCGGCTTTTGAAGGCGCCGCCGTGGTCGAAGCGGAGGCCGGCGGCAAGGACGAAGGTGACGATGTCGGCGCAGGCTCCCACTCACAGACGAAGCCCGGTTGAAACTGCTTCGATTCATTTGGCTGGTCGCACCACCGCCAGTCGATCGAAGTTCCCTGCTTCGTCTGGTTGGACATCAGTGCAAAATGTTCTACGCCGTCCTTGTTGTTGGGGTTGCCGGCAAGCCAATTGGTGAAGTGCAGCAGCTCGCCGTCCACGCTGCGCCACTTTCCCTCCTCAGCTTCGTCCGTGATGCCGATCCAGGCGTCATGGCACCCTGCTTTTTGCACCAGGCCGCCGACGAATTCATTCTCCGCCAGCGAGTCGATGATCAGTAGGCGCCCGCCGTAGGACTGACATCGGTCGCGGGCCGATTTCCAAGAAAGTTGCACCTCGTAAAACTTGTACCTATGACCGCCGAATTCTTCTGCGTCGAGGGCAAACGCCACGGGGGGCTTTTTTTCAGAAGCCCCTTGCAATTCCTTGATTTCGACCTTGCGAAACTCGACGGCCTTCCCTCGCGTGAACTTTTCCAAGGCGATGTGCCCCATTGCAAAGCGACGCCGGGTGTCGACGTAGTCCGCTGTTGTTTGGTTATTGACTTTCACCAGAAGGTGGTTGTCGTTGGCAATGAGCTCCAAGGTAAACCACTCGTTTGGCTTCACGAGAGAGCCGGCCATGGGAACCAGCGCCCCGTCTGGTGCCCACAAGCTGCCGGTCTTCTTCTTGCCCTCGCCCGTGCTGGCGATTTGCGCTTCGTAACCGTCGGGTATCGCTCTATTGATGTTCGTCGTCCGGGCAAAAACGCCACCGTTCGCGCCGTCGTCGATGCGCGCCTCGACGCGCAGATGAAAGTCCTTGAAATCGCCGCGCTCGGTAAAGAGATATGCGGCAGCCGGCCCCGATCCGATCAGCACGCCGTTTTCCACGCGCCAGCCACCTTTGCTTGTCGAGCGTTCTTTCCAGCCGGTCAGATCCTTGCCGTTGAAGAGCGGCACGAATCCTTCAGGCACGAGGCTGGAATCGGCCAGGGCCGGCCCCGGCGGACCAACATCTTTCTTGCCGCCTGCCGGCGTCTCGGGCTCCGTGGTTCGTTCGATCGCGGTTGGCGGATCGTCGGGGACAAGTTTAATCGTCAGCGGCGCATTCGTGCCGCGAGTGACGGTGAATTCTTTGGTGATGGTTTCATAACCGTCACCCTTCACCTTGAGCTGATGCTCGCCGACCTCAAGCGAGAGCGGTTTGTCGAGTCCGGCGATGTCGATGTGGTTACCGTCAATGTTGACGTCGACTTTCGCATTCGTATCGCTGAAGGCAATCTCGACCGTACCGTGTGGAGTGCGTACCAGCAGAACGACGCCAAGCAACAGTGCTGCTGCGGCGCCGCCTAGGGCGGTCCATCGCTGCCAAGGCGGAAGCGACGACCACCCGTTCCGCCGCTTCGCAGCCGGCCGGTGTGTGTCGATCGAAAGGCCCAGCAGCTCGACGGGCTTCGCCGCGGGAGGCGGTGTCGCCGCGGTGACCGGCACGGGCGCGGTGGCGATTGGCGCCACCGGCACCGGAAGCGGAGTGGGCGGGTGTCCGATCGAAGGAGGCAAAGCCGGCAGCGGCTGGCCGAGTGCGGCCGGAGGAGTTGTCGCTTGCGGTCGCGCGGCCGTCTCCATGGCGAACTGCGGGTATTCTTCCTCGGTGCGCGGTTTCGCCGGCGACGGCGCGGCCGGGGCCTGGCCAGGCTTGAAGAACGGCACCAGCGCCTTCGCCACTTCAATGGGCGTCTGATAGCGCTTCGCCGGATCCTTGGCCATCATCTTGGCGACGATGGTCGCCAACTCCACGGGCACGTCGGGCCGCACCAGGTTCAACGGCTTTGGCTCGCGCTCATGGTGCGCCTTGAGGATCTCGAACAGGCTCGCTTCCTGAAACGGCGGCCCGCCGGAAAGCAGGAAGTAGAACGTGCAGCCCAGGCTGTAGATGTCTGCGCGAATGTCGGCCTGGTGAGCATTGAGCGTCTGCTCGGGCGCTACGTAGTCAGGCGTGCCGAGCATTTGCCCGGATTTGGTGAGGCCTGATTCCGCGCTTTTCTCGCTGGTGGCCTTGGCGAGGCCAAAGTCGAGGATTTTGACGATGTGCTTTTTGCCGTCGATGGCCAGCATCAGGTTGTTGGGCTTGATGTCGCGATGGACCATGCCCTTCTCGAAGGCGTGCTGGAGCCCGTTCGCGACCTGGTGAACGTAGAAAGCCGCGTTGGCCACGGGCAACGGACCGCGCAGCCCGACGACCTCGGAAAGATCCTGCCCCTTCACGTATTCCATGGCGAACACGAGCAGGTCGGCGGGCCGCAACACGCTGTGGGCGGCGACGATATTGGGATGGCTGAGCTTGGCGGCAGAGCGGATCTCTTGCTGGAAGCGTTCCAGTGCTCCGGGCCGGTCGAGCAGTGCTTTGCTGATGACCTTGAGCACCTCCAGGCGGTCCATCATGCGGTTCTTGGCCAGATAGACCGTGCCCATGCCACCCTGCCCGAGCTCCTTGATGAGCTCGTAATCTGGATGGTTCACGAGTTCCGGCGGGCCGGTAATGGAGGATGGGCTTCCTAGCCCGTCCTGTTTCGCTTGCTCGTTCACGTTTCGTGACGGCCTGGGAAGGCCATCCTCCAAGGAGCCGTCGGTGCTGTTGCCGGCGTTGGCCAGCGATTCGCCCGGTACGTAGGTCCGCTCGCGACGGTCTTTAGGCTGTACCGCGTCCGCGTGACGCAACCGCCCGACGAAGCTATCGCCCGAGATGCCGGCGACGCGCTGCCGACAATCGGCGCAGGTCTCGATGTGCCGGCCAATTGTATCGGCCTGTGCCGCGTCGAGCTTGCCGAGGCCGAAGTCGCTCAGAACTGAGTCGGGCGGGCATTTCGTGTCGAGAAGGTTCATGGGTCCATCTTCGCGGTCAATATCCCGTCGCACCCAAGGTGCGTGATTCGATAGCCCAGGAAGAAACCCTGGGTCGAAATGAAATCAAACGGCCGTAGCCCTGAAAGGCAACGCTGTGAAGCATTTTTAGGCGGCAAGTCGTTGGGCATGTTTTCTAAGTTCGTCACGTTCGATGGCATTGATTTTTCGCACGGTAGGT
>DASSFG010000419.1:0-4919 GCA_035694685.1 Pirellulales bacterium | reverse complement strand
GCCACGCTACCCGACACGTTCCGCGATTTGCTGCCCGAAATGCGGCAGATGGTTCAGCGTGGCCAGCAAAATCTTTTGAGCGCATGCTCGTAGTAGCTCGATTGCTTGGCGCGTCGTGCATTGGCTTACTACGGGCAGTTGGCCTTTTGGACCGGAAGCTCCTAGCTCGCGAACCGCGCAGGCTTTAGAATAATTGTCGGAGGTTGCTACGATGGCTGCGGTAAAGGACGTATTTCACAGCGATCCCGATATCCTTGGCGGCACGCCGGTTTTCGTCGGCACGCGCGTTCCAGTGCGGACGCTGCTCGACTATCTGGAGGCGGGTGATTCGCTTCACGAGTTTCTAGACGATTTCCCTAGTGTTAGGCGCGAGCAGGCGATTGCCGCATTGCAGCTCGCCAAACAGTTGCTCGTAGCAAATGAGAATTCTTCTTGACGAGTGCGTGCCTCGCCGGTTGCGTCGCGAATTAACCGCGCACACCGTGAGTACGGTTCCGGAGCTCGGCTGGTCGGGCAAGAAGAACGGCGAGTTGTTGCAGTTGATGGCATCCCAAGGCTTTGAAGCCCTACTGACTGTAGACCAGAACATACGCCACCAGCAGAATTTACAGGCCGCCACCATCGCCATTATTGTGCTCAAGGCGCCCAGCAACCGTTTCGCCGATTTGAAACCACTGATTCCCTCGACTTTGAACGCGCTCAGCACCATCGGCCCCGGCCAAACCATCGAAATAGGTGCATGATCGGAAAACCAACGCGCGCCTCTGAACCCTGAGCCCTGAACCCTGAACCCTGAACCCTGAACCTATGAAATTCGGCATGAACATGCTGCTGTGGACCGACACCATCACCGATGCCCATAAGCCCGTCATGGAGCGGCTGAAGCGAATGGGCTACGACGGCGTCGAGTTCCCCATCTTCGACCACGACACCAAAAAGTATGCGGCGCTCGGCCGCTGGTTCGACGAAGTCGGCCTGGAGCGGACCGTCGTCACCTGCCGCTTGAACGACGATAATCCAATCAGCCCCGACCCAAACGTCCGGGCATTGGGCGTGGAAAACAACAAGCGTATTCTCGATTGCGCTCAGGCAGTGGGAGCGACGCTCATGGCAGGGCCCTTTCACTCCGCACTGGGCGGCTTTACCGGCGCGTGCCCCACGGCCGACGAATGGAAGTGGGGCGTCGAGAGCATGCGGGCCGTGGCCGAGCACGCCGGGCAATGCGGAGTCACGCTGGCGGTGGAGTACCTCAACCGTTTCGAGTGCTACCTGCTCAATACTGCGGCCGACACCGCCCGCTTTATCCGTGACGTGGGGCACCCGAACTGTCGCATGATGTACGATACGTTCCACGCCAACATCGAAGAGAAAGACATCGCCGATGCCATTCGCTGCTGCTCGCAGTACACGGTTCACGTACACCTTTCAGAAAATGACCGCGGCACGCCCGGCGCCGGCCACATCCCCTGGGATCTGACTTTCGACACGCTCAAGGAAACCGGCTACGAAGGCTGGTTCGTCATTGAAGCTTTTGGATTGGCCTTGCCCGCCCTCGCCGCCGCCACCAAAATCTGGCGGCGCATGTTTGAGAGCGAAGAGCAGCTATCCCGTGACGGCCTGGCGTTCATCAAGAGCCAGTGGGCAAAGCGGCAAACGTAGTTAGAAGCCTGGTGCGATCATTTAGCCCGTTTGTGGTGCGCGCGCCCGTCGCTCTCCGCGAGGCTAGATTGGCGCTTGGGCAAGCTGCTTTCAGCCGGTCTTCATCTTTCGCAGGCGCGGCATGCGTAAGTGAATGGTCGGCGCTTCGGCCTTGGCTTCTTCCACACGCCGGCGGTAAACCGACAGGATGTCGCTGCGCGTAATCATCCCCAACACTCGATGTGGTACCGACCGCGAAACGACGGGCAAGCGGCCGATGCCGTGGTTCACCATGTGATCGGCGGCCTGCCGCACCGTGCAGTCGTCGTAGACGTATTTTGGCGTCCGCACGATGATGTCGCGAATGCGTCTGCCATCCGGGTCGGTCAGTTTCACCAGGTCGCGGCGCGTGACGACGCCGACCAACGTTTCTCGCTCGTCGATGACCGGAAAACCCTGGTGCGTCGTGCCTGCGCTGCCGGATGCCAGCCACTGGCGCACGGCGGACAAAGTGTCGTCGGCCTTCAATGAGACGACCGTTTGCGAACAAACCTGCCGCACCGTCACCTGTTCCAGCAGGTCGGCCACGTATTCGGCCGGCGGAGAAATGCCGCGACGGGCGATCTTTTCGGTCATGATCGAATTTCGCATGACCAGCGAAGAGACCAGATACGATGCGGCGCACCCCGCGAGCAACGGCAACAGGCCCAAGGGCTGGAGCGTCGTCTCGAAGGCAAACACGGCCGAGGTCAATAGCGCTCTGGAGGCGCCGGCGAACAACGCGGCCATCCCCACCATGGCGGCGATGCGCACGTCGACCCCCGCCTCCGGCAAAAGCCAGGCGGACGCCGTTCCCACCACGGCCCCCAGCCCGGCTCCCATCGTAAAGATGGGCGCCAGCGTGCCGCCCGAAGTGCCGCTGCCCAGCGAAATCGACCAGGAGAGGAACTTCATTCCACAAAGAAAGGCTACGGCTTTGAGCGGCAATTGATCGGAGATGAGATCGCTGATGTTCTGGTAGCCGACGCCCAACGTGCGCGGCGCGAAATAACCGATCACGCCGACGGCAATGGCTCCCAACGCGGGCCACCACATCCAATGGACGGGAAGGCGCTCGAATGCGTCTTCGACGGCGTAGACGGTGCGTGTCACCAACACCGCCGCCAGTCCCATCAGGGCGCCCAGCAGGATGTAAACAGCCAGTGCCGCGGGACTGGGATGCTCCAGATTCTGCATGGCAAAAACCGGCGCCACTCCCTCGAAGAGCATGCGTATGCCCGCCGCCGCCGAACTAGCCAGGGCGACTGGGATAATCGATCGCGGCCGGAACTCGAACAACAACAGCTCGATGGCCAAGAGCACCGCCGAGACGGGGCTGCCGAAGGTGGCCGCCATGCCGGCCGCGGCGCCGGCAGCAAGCAGAGTCTTTCGTTCGGCGGAAGAGGTTTGAACCAATTGGCCCAGCAGCGAGCCGAGCGCACCACCGGTGGCGATGATAGGGCCTTCGGCGCCGAACGGTCCTCCCGTGCCGATGGCCACCGCGGCCGAAACGGGTTTGAGAAAGGTCAGTCGAGCGGGAATTCGGCTTTCGTTGGTCAGCACCTGCTCCATGGCCTCGGGAATGCCGTGCCCGCGAATGGCCTTGGAGCCATATCGCGCCATAAAGCCGACGAACAGCGCGCCGATGATGGGGACGGGAATGACCCAAAGTCCAAGCGTGTTCGCGGCGGGCGATGCCTCGGCGATGCTGAACTGGCCGAAGAACGCGAAGTTGGTAACGAAGTTGATCAGCCCGACCAGCAGTTGCGCAATGAACGCGGCCGCCACACCCAGCCCGAGGGCGAGTGTCGAGAGGGCAATCACCCGGCGATCGACCACCGCATATTGAACCGGTGCTTGGGCCGACTCGAGCACCATGTCCAGCGCGGGCGAAACGGTCAAACCGTCGGTGGTCGCCGACCGCGCAATCTCGACATCACTCATCTACAATCACCATAATCAGTTGCAAACGTCTCTTTCCTTCTATAAGTGCGGGCCGAGCAAGCTGTCAATGCGGACGTGGCACTTTCCCTTGACGCCCGTAGCGCCGTTTCGTCTTGATTTCACCGTCTGGACCCTGCGCCGACGGGCGGATAACGCCATCGACCGTTGGGACGGCGAGACATATCGACGCCTGCTGCCTCTCGGACACCGTGCGGCGCTCGTGGCGGTGCGGCAACTCCGCGCGGGTCAACGGCCGAGAATCGAAGTCAGTGTGACGGGGGCAAGCGCAACTGCCGCGACGAAGTCCGCCGCAACCGCCGCGCTCGAACGGCTGCTGGGGCTGCGGATCGATCTGGCCGACTTTTATCAGTTTACCAGTTCCGATGCTCAGCTCAATCGCCTGACAACCAGGTTCCGAGGGATGAAGCCGCCGCGGTTTCCTACGCTGTTTGAAGCACTGGTCAACGCCATCGCCTGCCAACAAGTCACGCTGACCGTGGGTATTCAACTGCTCAACAAGGTGGCGGCGCACTACGCGGTTTCCAGCGACGATGGTTCGCTGCACGCCTTCCCGTGTCCCGACGATCTTGTGGACCGATCTGCGGACGATTTCCGCCGGCTCGGCTTCAGCCGGCAGAAAGGCCGGGCAATCATTGAACTATCCCGCTCAATCGCTTCCAGAGAATTCGACCCGGAAGCCTTGAACGGTATGGACGACGAAGCGGCGATCGAGCGGCTGCGGAGCCTCCACGGCGTCGGTCGCTGGAGCGCCGAATATGCGCTGCTCCGTGGGCTAGGGCGGACGCACATCTTTCCCGGCGACGACGTGGGCGCTCGCAACCGGCTGGAACGGGTACTCGGCCTGCGGCAGAAACTCGATTATGCCGCCGTGGCGCGGCGCTTGCACCGTTGGCGCCCTTACGGCGGACTGGTTTATTTTCACATGCTGCTCGAAGGCCTGGTGGAGGCTGGGCAATTGGAACCACCGGCGGAGAACGATGAGGGATGAGAAGTAGGGTGGGACGAGCGAAGCGAGTCCCACCTTTAAGCAAGCAGGGCGGTGGGACTCGCTTCGCTCGTCCCATCCTACGTGCTTTTACTGGAGCTGACTCCATGGCGCACAACTTCAAAATCGGCGACCACGTCGAGTGGAACTCGGAAGCGGGCCGCGTACGAGGGACGATCCTGAAAAAGATCACGTCCAAGATCGAGTTCAAAGGCTATACCCGGCATGCCTCGAAAGACGAGCCGCAATTTATGATCAAGAGCGACAAGACCGATCACGTCGCCATGCACAA
>DASSFG010000418.1:0-4728 GCA_035694685.1 Pirellulales bacterium | reverse complement strand
TTACGTGACCGAAGACGACGGGCAGCTCGTGGCGGTTTTTCCCGGTAGCGAACGGCTGCGTTACCTGATCCCCTTTGCTTCGCCACAAGAAACCATCGATCATTTGCAATGGATTGCCTCCCAGCGTCCGGGATCGGTGGTGGTCTGCGGCGACGACGGTGAAAAGTTTGGCACCTGGCCCGAGACGCACAAGCACGTCTATACCGACGGTTGGCTGGCGCGGTTCTTCGACCTGCTGGTGGCCAACGAAAGCTGGATCAAGGTGACCACGCTCGGAGAAGCGGTCGATAACGTACCTCCACTCGGCAAGGTTTACTTGCCCGACAGCAGCTATCGCGAGATGACGGAGTGGGCCTTGCCGGCCGAGCAACTCGTCGAATACGAGCGCATCAAGCACGACCTGGAGCACGACCCGCGCTGGCCGGCATTGTCGCAATTCGTCAAAGGCGGCTTCTGGCGAAACTTCAAAGTGAAGTATCCCGAAAGCGATGAAATGTATACGCGCATGCTGATGGTCAGCCGTCGGCTGGAGCAAGCAGTCGAAGCCAACCATGACCCCGAACTAGTCGATTATGCCCGCACCGAGCTGTATCGCGGACAGTGTAATTGTAGCTACTGGCACGGGGCGTTCGGGGGGATTTATCTGCCGCACCTGCGGAACGCCGTCTTCAATCACCTGATTGCGGCGGAGAACCTGCTCGACCGGGCGGCCGACCGCCAGTCACCGTGGGTCGAAGCCATCGCCGCCGACTTCAACCTCGATGCCCGGCAAGAAGTTTTCTTGAGCAACGACAAGCTGGCCACGCTGTTGTCGCCGAATCGCGGCGGCATGATGTATGAGCTCGACGTGCGTTCGATCTGCCTGAACCTGCTGGCCACGCTGGCCCGTCGGCCAGAAGCCTACCATCGCAAAGTTTTGGCCGGGGCGGCGGGCAACAATGGACACGTGGCGAGCATTCACGACCGCGTCGTGTTCAAGCAGCCGGGACTCGACCAGCGCGTGCAGTACGACAAGTTCCCGCGCAAGAGCCTGCAAGACCATTTCTTCGACAATGAAGCCTCAATCAACGCGCTGGTCACCGGCCAAACGGAAGAGCGCGGCGACTTCCTGAATGGCGCCTATGAGGCCCGCGTGCGACGCAGTCCGCACCGTATTCAAGTGCAGATGTCGCGGCAGGGCATCGCCTGCGGATGTCCGGTGAAGATCACCAAGGGCGTGACGCTGGCGTCGGGCAGCTCGACTTTGGAAATCGCCTACCTGCTGGAAGGCTTGCCGGCCGGCGAGCCGATTCACTTTGGCGTCGAATTCAACTTTGCCGCCCTGCCGGCCAACTGCGACGACCGCTACTTTCACGACGGCGAAGGCCGCCGTCTGGGCCATCTCGGCCGCCAGCTCGACTTGAGCGGAGCGGGCGCCTTGGGGCTAGTCGATGAATGGCTGGGCATCGAGTTGGTTTGGCGAGCAAGTTGCCCCGCCTCGATCTGGACGTTTCCTGTAGAAACCGTCAGCCAGTCGGAAGGTGGTTTTGAGCTGGTACACCAATCGGTGGCCGTGCTTCCTCGCTGGTACATTCAGGCCGACGCCGACGGCCGCTGGAGCGTGACCATGAGCCTCTCGCTCGACACCACTCGCGCCGAAAGCCGCATGGAGAAGCCTCTCGCCGTGGCGGTGGGTTCCTAGCGATCTGTCAACCATATATTGACGGCTGCGTCGTGTGTAGGGTGGGACGAGCGAAGCGAGTCCCACCTGCCAAACCGTCATGGTGGGACTCGCTTCGCTCGTCCCACCCTACGCCAGTCGCGATCCGTGCATGGTTAACAAACCATTTGGGTGGCACTGGTGGGACGAGGCCGGTTTTTCCAATCATTTGGTTAGACCTCGCTCATTGCCGCCACGCCCGGCATGGCCTAATCTTTCGCTAGAGCCGTGTCGCGCACCGTCTTGCAGAGCAGGAGAGGTTAGTGCGCGGCTGAGCGGCTCTACAAGCATTTCCGCGCGAGCGAACGGAGGCGGTGCCCGCACGTGCCGTGGGATGTGAACACGCCTCCCGAAGTGACGACGCTTTAATAGACACCATGCCGGCTGAACGACTAACAGGCATCTTTACGCCCAATCTCGTGCCGCTCGATGCCCGCGGCGAAATCAACGAGCCCGAGCTGCGGCGCTATACAGATTGGTTGATCGACCGCGGAGTTCACGGGCTATATCCGAACGGCTCGACCGGCGAGTTCACGCGCTTCACGCCCGAAGAACGCCGCCGCATCATCGCCATCATGGCCGATCAGGCGCGCGGGCGCGTGCCGATCCTGGCCGGGGCCGCCGAGGCGAACGTGCGCGAGACGATTGCCGCCTGCGAGTACTATCACGGTCTCGGCGTGCGGGCAGTAGCCATCGTCTCGCCTTATTATTACCGCCTCAGTCCCGCGAGCGTGTATGCCTATTTCCGCGATATTGCCCGGCATTCGCCGGTCGATATCACGCTCTACAACATTCCCATGTTCGCCTCGCCCATCGACGTACCCACCATCCAGCGGTTGAGCGAGGAGTTCGAGCGCGTGGTGGCCATCAAAGATTCGTCGGGCGACTTGCCCAACATGATCCGCATGATCAAGGCGGTGCGGCCCAACCGGCCCGACTTCAGCTTCCTCACCGGCTGGGACGCGGCACTGATGCCGATGCTGCTCATCGGCTGCGACGGCGGCACCAACGCCACCGCCGGAATCGTGCCCGAACTCACGCGCAAGCTATTCGACCTGACCATGGCTCGTCGGATCGACGAAGCTCGGGAATTGCAATATAAGCTGGTCGGGCTGTTCGACGCGATGCTGTATTCCGCGGATTTTCCCGAGGGAGTTCGCGCCGCGCTCTCGTTGCGAGGGTTCCAACCGGGCGCGAGCCGGCAACCGCTCAGCGACACGCAGCAAGTCCAGATTGCCGCCTTGCGCGAGACGTTGCAGTGCCTGCTGTCTGAAGAAGGTTTTGCCGACGAGCCGCTTGGCGGCTGTCCGCCCGGCGGTTCGCGGCCCGACGCCAAAGCCGTCGATCAAATCGTGCAAGGCGTAATGGCCGAATTGAAGCGAAGAGGAATGACTTAAGTCCGAAGTCCAAAGTCCAAAGTCGGGAAAATGCGAGCCGCTGACTTTGGACTAGGGACTTTGGACTTGCCTCCAACCCGCAAGATGTAAGAGTCGAAACATGGCGCTGGCCCTACTAGAAATCGGCAACCTCTCGCCGGCATTGATCGCCGCCGATCGCTGCGCAAAAGCGGCGGGCGTGAGGATCGTCGGCATCGAGAGCACCGATGGGGCGGCGCAGTGCATTAAGCTGTCGGGGCCGGCCGATGCCGTGCGCGAAGCCGCCGAGGCGGGGGCGGCGGCGGGAAAGCAAATGGGCACGATGGTCTTCTGGTCGTGGCTGGCGGGCCCGTTGGAAGAAACGGTCAAGCTTGCCAGCCAACCGCCGGTCTTCAGTCCACTTTTGGAAGTTTATGACGCTCGGGTACCACGCGAGGTTTCGATGAATCCTTCTGACGCATTAGGTTTACTGGAAACACAGGGACTGGTGGCGGCGCTGCACGCTACCGACGAAATGCTGAAATCGGCGGCGGTAACGCTGGTGGGCAAAGAGAAGATCGGCGCCGCCTACGTGACGATCATGGTCCGCGGCGACGTGGCCGCCGTGCAGTCGGCCATTGCCGCCGGCAAGCAGACCGTCGAGCGATTAGGCGGCAAGCTCATCCTGGCCGACGTCATCCCTCGCCCGCACCCCGATCTCGCCGCGCTCTTGCCCAAATAGGGCTTGCGCTCCAGGGGAGTTTGGCACAAGAGCAAGCGCAACGATTCTAAATTGCAAATTGGACGTGGTTGGCATTTTCGCGTTGAAGACAAAAGAAAGCGGCTCCGCCGCAAGCCAAAGCGGCGATGAATCGCCGCACTCCAAAGGCTAGGCCGCGGGTAAGCGGATGAAAAACGTGCTGCCTTTACCCACTTGGCTTTCAACCGCCACCTGGCCGCGATGCGCGAGGGCAATGTGCTTGACGATGGCCAATCCTAGCCCGGTGCCGCCGAGCTTGCGGCTGCGGGCCTTGTCGACCCGATAGAAGCGCTCGAAGAGACGCGTGTGATGCTCTTCAGCAATCCCGCTCCCCTGGTCCTCGACCGCGATCGTGGCCAGGTGCTCTTCGCGATAACCGCGCACCCAGACTTGCTTGCCCGGCTCGCTGTATTTGATGGCGTTGTCGAGCAGGTTGATCACCGCTTGTTCGAGCAAGTCGGCCTTCATGCGGGCCGAAATGTCGCTGGGGCAGTCCAGCACCACCTGCACGTCGCGTTCCGCCGCCCGGGCCGAACAATCGTTGACCGCCGCTTGCAACACCTTTGCCAGACTACCGACCGATAGGACAATGCCCCCGCTTTCGGTTTCCTTTTCGATCCGCGAGAGACTGAGCAGATCTTCGATAATCGTGTTCAGCCGATCGGCTTGCCGTCCGATGATGTTTAGAAAACGCTCGGCGTCGGGCGGGTTGGCCATGGCCCCGTCGAGCAGCGTTTCCACAAAGCCCTTGATCGACGTGATGGGAGTGCGCAGTTCGTGCGAAACGTTCGCCGCAAAGTCGCGGCGCAGGTTCTCGAGCTGCCGCAACCGCGAGACGTCGTTGAGCACGATCACCGCCCCGATCGGGCGACCGTAGGGATCGCGCAACGCCGTCCCGTTGGCTTGCACCACCC
>DASSFG010000417.1:0-5064 GCA_035694685.1 Pirellulales bacterium | reverse complement strand
GCGAAGCAGGCCCCGGTGACGAGCCCAACATAGCCTGTTCCGATAATCGCGATTTTCATCACGGCCAGTCTAGTAGCCGAGGAGCCCGGCGTCGAGACACGGCACTGCCTAGTGCTCTGTCATTCGCCGATTGATGGATAGTATACGGTGGCTGGGGCAAAGCCGCGTTCTAACGCGCAACCCCGCGCAGTCCGCTCCGTCGCGGCGATGCGCCGGTAGCGCGACCACCGGGGCATCGCTGGCCGGCAGAGCGTTTTGGCAGGAGCGACGTCTACCGCGGCCAGCTTCTGCCCCAGCCACCGCGTTGCCCCATCACAGCACCGTTCCTATTACGCCTGGCGGGCAGTCGCGGTCAATTGGCGCCGCAGCAGGTGCGGCATCCAGAGGGCCTTATCGACCAGTTCGACGAGCACTCCGGGGTCAAAGGGCTTGCGCAGGAAGTAAACGCCGCCGGCAGTGTGCGCGCGACGCACGATGTCGGGTATCTGGGCGCCAGAAATAAAGATCACCGGGATTTCGGCGGCGCCGGGGCAGTCTCGCAATTGCTGGTAAAGCTCGAGGCCGCTGGCCTGGCCCAGGTCGATGTCGGAGATGATCAGATCGGGCGGGTCGCGGCGCACATAGTCAAGAGCTATTTCGGGCGTGGTAGCCCATTGGCAAGCGTAGTCGGTGAATTGCAGCGCCTGGGCCACGTCGTTGATGGCGCTTGGCTCGTCGTCGATGATCAGAATGGTGGTTGTTCGGCGTGTCAGTTCGAGCATGCTGGTTCTCGCTTGGTGCGGCCTTGATGGAGGGAGAGCCAGATGGCCTGGCTATTGCTGAATTCGACCAGTCGCTACGGCCAACTCCAGCAGCTTTCGCCCTGCTTGCCTCATGCGAAGAACCGCTACAAGCGGATTACAGGACCGCTACTTGGCCGCAGGCTTGGGGCTCTTAGAAAGAAAGCCTAATAGTCGGCCTTTGCCGGGCTTGACGACTTCTTCAACGGGATCGGGCTTGACGCCGCAGAGGGTGTCCGCCATGCCCACGATCGCCTGCGTGATCGAAGCTTTGGGTGCTTGCTCGACCAACGGCACGCCGTTGTTGCGCATTTCGACCATCGTGCGATAGTCGTTGGGAAGCTGCCAGAAAATCTCCCGACCGATCGTGTCCTGGGCCTTTTTCAGGCTGATGTTGCCCGTCTCGAGGCCCACGCGGTTTACCACGATCTTCACCTTGTCGGCAACGCCCTTCATGTTGCCAAACGACATCATCAACCGAACTACGTTGCGCAAACAGGGCAGGTCGAGTTGCGTTACCAGCAAAATGTGGTTGGCGGCCGTCATCGCCACCATGTCAAGAGGGCCGTAGCTCTTCGACAGGTCGATCACCAGGTGCGTGAACGTGGCCTTGAGCAGCCCCAGCACGCGTTGCAAATCGTCGGGCGTGATCAGCGACATGTCTTCCATCTGCACCGGCCGCGGCAGCAGGAACAGGCCCGACGAATGCTTGGTCAACGACCGCTTTAAAAGCGTGAAGTCGAGCCGGGTGACGTTCTGGGCCACGTCGACCAGCGTGTAGTCGGGGATGGTATCGAGGAAGACGTCGGCGTCACCCAGGCAGAGATCGAGATCGACCAGGGCTACGGTATTTTTTGGGTCGCGTGCCAGAGCGCAGGCCAGATTGACCGCCAAACTCGTCGTGCCGACGCCGCCGGTGGCGCCGGCCACGGCAATCACCGAACTGCCACGGGCCTTCGCTTCGCCGCGGCCGAACCGTCGATCGGCAATGCGCTCCAACGAGTCCAGCAGGTCTTGCACGCGGACGGGTTGGTTGAGATATTCCTTCGCCCCGGCGCGCATGGCCCGCAAAATGAGCTTGCCGTCAGTCGACCCGCTGACCACCAAGATGCTGCACTCGGGCGAGGTCTCGTTCAGCTTAGCAACGAGGTCGAGCGCCTTGTCGACGTCGTGATCGAGCGAGACGATGCCGATGTCGGGGTGCGTTTGCGCTACCACGTCCGCGAAGAATTCATAGCGTGAGCATTCGGCTTCCAACCAGACGCGGTCCATACCCAAGAGCATGGTCTTGAGGGAGTCGCGCGTTGGGTCGCTCGGATCGACAATCGCCAAGCGCAGCACGTTGCTCATAATTAGTAGGGCTTAGGACTTAGGACTTAGGGACTTAGGGACTTAGGAACCTAAGATCTAAGGGCCTAAAAACTAAGACCTAAGATCTAAGACCTAAGACCTAACTATCTTAGGTCATAACCCGTGGGGCCGATGAAGCCGGGGGTTTTTTTCGGCCGCGATGCGCTGCGTTTAACGGTTGGTTTGTTAGGACTGGAGGTATCTTGCGCGTCGAACCGCACAAAACCGGCACTGTTCTTCTTAGCGGTGTTGCCGGTGCCGAGGCTTGGCGGCTTAGGCCGCTCGAAAACCTCGGCCGCCCCTGGACGGCTGCCGGAGCGGCGAGACTGGTTGCCGGTCGCCGGGGGGATTGGTGTGGCCGGCGAGGCGCTTTTGCCGTCCTTCTTCTGTTTGCCGTCATCCCAGGCTTCATTCGATACCGGCGGAAATACGGCGTGGGGATCGGGATAGGGGCCTAGCGCGTCGGGGCCTTTGAGATTGGGCACCTCGATGTGTCCCAGGCAATAAAGCTCGTGATCGTCGGGATTGGTCGTGGCATAGCCGGGGCCACCGGGTGGCGTCTCGCAGGGATCCATCGCGTCAACCAATTGCGGCGTAACCATGATCAGCGTCTCAACTTCGTTGAACTGCTCGTGGACGTTGCGGAAAGGAATTCCCAGCAACGGCAACTCGCTCAGGCCGATCAGGCCGCGAACCTGTGTTTCAACGCGTTGTTGGACAAGTCCGGCCAAAGCCAAGGTTTGCCCCACCCGCAATTCGGCGCCGGTGTCGACTTCACGAATCACCAGACCGGGAATGGTGGTGCCGTTGACCGTGGTGCCTTGGGCGGGATCGAGCTCGCTTACCGAAGGACGCACTTCGAGACGGATGGCGCCATTACCCAGCACGATGGGCACAAAGTCGACTTTGGTACCGTACTGTCGCCACTGCACGCTCTGGTAAAAAGCCGAGGCCACGATGATTGGGAACACCCCGCCGACGGAGAACGACGCCGGACGGCCGCTCACGGTGACCAACTGGGGCTCGGCCACGACCTTGGCCACGTTTTTCTGCGTGAGCAAGTTCAGTACGCCGAAAAAGGAGTTTCCCCCGTTGAGCACGCCGAAGGTGAAGTTCTGCCCGGAGCCGGCCTGTAATTGGCCCAACGCGGTCGCAGCACCCCCTGCAGCGCTTGACGACTGGTTCGCGGCCGTGTTGAGCAAACCGCCGATGCCGCTCACCGCAAAATCGCCGCGGGCACCGAGGTTGCCCCAGTCGAACCCCATGTTGCGTAGCTTGGTCCGCGAAACTTCCATCACCTTGACTTGCAGCAGCACCTGCTGTACACCGCCTACCTTGATGTTGTTGAGCACTTTGGGGGCGTAATCCGTGGCAATATCCACGATCCGCTGCACCTGGCTGGGATCGTCTACATATCCGCTGATAATCACGCTGTTGGCCGTCGGCACCACCTTCAACGCGGCGGTGGGGAATTGCGTGCGCAACAAGAGTGACAGTTCGCGCACGTCGGGATACACGATCAGGTCGACGGTGTGAATTTCATCTTCTTCTTCGCCGCCGGCCTGAGCCTGCTCTGACGTCGCGAACAAATTGATCTGGGTCACGCCCGGCTTTTTGGCCATCACCTGGACTTGCGTCGGCGAAAGCGCCGTCACCTCGGCGATTTCCGGATTGTTGACGATCACCCTCGGCAACTCTTTGCCGATGGTCAAAATACGGCTCGTGTTGACCGTCAACTCGAGAGTCTCATTGTGGCTCTCCAGTCGGTGGACGACCCTTGGCGCCGAGGGTTGATCTCCTGCTGTTGCCGTGCCTGCCAATACCCACAGCACGCTCGCGGCTTTGACTGCTGACTTTATGGACATCCGTGGCCTTCCTGCGCGGTTCAATCCGTGGTTCGGTGATTCTCACTGTCGACGCCGCTCGCCGCATCGTCGGTCGTTGCGTCATCCGTCGCTCCATTATCGGTCGCCCCGTCGATAGGCGCCGCCTGGTTGTCTGGCGGCGTATTCACGGGCGCCGCTGCATTGACCGGCTTGCCCCGCTTGAATTCAATTGTCCGCGGCCTGTTGCCGTCGAGAATGACCATCGTGAAGACGTCGTCTTCGGGTTCCGCCTCAAGGACCGGCGCGATGGTTGGCGGCGGGGCGGGCGGTTCCGGTTCTTTCGGCTTCATCGCCGTAATGAACGCCTGCGGATCGATGGACGTGTCCATGTCGGTCCGGCCCAACAGCAGCTTTTGCAAGTCGGCGCCACCGGGGTTGTCCGAATCGTCGTCCGACGCACTGCGCATCACCATCTGCACGTTGCCCAGTTGCGTCGCCAGACCCACCAACTCGGCTTGTTCGGGCGTGACCAAAACGGAAATCGTCTTGGCCGAGAGCGCCTTGTTTTCGGTGCCAGGCCGATCATAAACGTCGTCAACCGCGAATATTTTGACTCTTTGCAGGAAGGTCCGCGTCACGGCCCGTGCAACTCCGTGAGTCGGGTCTTCGCGCAGGTGAACCAGGAGGTCGACCCGATCGCCGGGCAAAATCATGCCACTGGCCCCGCTGACCGCATCGACGCGAATGGGCACCACGCGCATCCCCTTGGGAATCATATCGATCGCACTGCCGCCGTTCTCGCCTTTGGGCAACAGTTTGGCTTCGAGAATGGGTTCGCCCGGGTAAAACTTCGACCGCGATCGCCGGCCTTCAACGTCCTCCAGCTTGCCCAGCGCGCCGGCGGGAACTTTTTCTTTGGGCCACGGCTCAAGCTTGAGCAATTGCGGTGTCAGGGGGTCGCCAATACCGATTTCGGTGGCGGCCACGAAGATAGGCGCGGTCTCGCCTGTCTGCGTGGCTGGCACGGCGCGGCGGTTGGCCATCACCTGATTGATGCCGATCGACGCGATCAAGCCGCAGCCGAGCGCTAGAGTGAGCAGGATGATCGA
>DASSFG010000416.1:0-8018 GCA_035694685.1 Pirellulales bacterium | reverse complement strand
CATCCCCAATACCAGGCCTGGCTCGAAGCGCACACCGGATTGATCCGTGAAGAGTTGAACGTGAAACAAGTCGAGTTCATCCCGCGGGCCGACCAATATATCACGTATACGGTGCTGCCCGACTTGAAGCGCTTGGGGCCGCGCTTAGGCAAGCGTTTGCCGGCCCTCAAGCAGGCGCTCGCTGCGGCCGACGCCGCCGGCCTACTGGCGCGGCTGGAGACCGACGGCCAGGTGACGCTCGATCTGGCCGACGGCCCGGTGGTGCTTGACGCCTCCGACATTCAGGTGCGCTTGCAGGCAAAACCGGGCTGGGCCGCGGCCCAAGGCCCTCGCGCCGTGGTGGTCATCTCGACCGAGCTGACCGAGGACTTGGTCATCGAGGGCATTGCCCGTGAGCTGGTTCACGGCATCCAGACCCTCCGCAAGGAAAGGGGCTGTGAATTCACCGACCGGATTGCGGTGGGCGTGGTGACCGAATCGGCCCAGGTCCTGCGCGCGGTCAATGATTTCGCCGGTTACATTCAGGCCGAGACGTTAGCCGTCGAGCTGAAGACGAGCGCCCTGCCAGGCGCCGAGTCCGCGGAAGGCGACGTGGCGGGGGAGAAAGTGTCGTTGTACATCGCCGTGCGACGCGAACACGCGTAGGGCGGGGCTGGCCTGCGCGAAATGAGTGTGTTGCTGCTCGAGGATGACCCGCCAGTCGGTGTGAGATTTGTTCCGCTCCGCCACCACCGGCCTTCATGCCGGTGGAGCGGTGATTGACCGCTAGGAGCGCACCCGCGTCACAACTCCCCTCCTCTTTTTCGCGTTGCGTCCGCCGCCGGAGGCGGCGGACGCAACGCGCTGGTCCAGTAGTCGAAGACGACGACCTTGTCGCGTTTATCTTTGACGACCTGCACGTAAGCCTGGTGCGCGGGGTGTTCGAGATAGGTCGCCAGGCCCTTTTCGTCGCGGAAGGTGACGACAAAACAGTGCGTGAGCCCCTCCGACTTGCCTTCCTTACTGACGTTCGTGCCATGCTCGAAGCCGATGATCGTTTCGATCTTTTTCGGCAGGCCGGCAAAGGCGTCGACCACTTCTTGTATCTTTGCCGGCTCCAACCCATCCTTGAATTTGTAGAGCACCGTATGTCGCAGCACTTGCATCGGCTCGTCTGCCGCTACCGTCATTGCCTTGCCAAAAACCATTGCCGCTCCGCACGTCAAACCGAGTGCCAAAACCCAAAGTCGCATGCTGTTCTCCTTGTTATGGACTACCGCTGTCAAGATAGGCGGTGGGGTGGGACGTTTCAAACGCCGAGTTCAGCGGCCGATCCCACATCGGGTTCTTAAGGGACCGAGCGTGGAACACATCGAACAAATCATCCCCGGACAAGCGCATTCGGTTATGATAACGAGCATGAACGCACCCGATCCTCGAACGCCCCATCCCGGTCAATCGACAACCTCGCGAAGACGCTTTCTTGGCACATCGGCAGCGGTCAGCGGCGCGTTGGCGGCAGGGCGCTGGTTCGCCACGGGTGTCGTTCATGGCGGCGAAAAAACTGCTGGTACGGCAGGAGCTGCACCGACGATCGCCCACCCTCTGGATCCATTAGCCGCCGTTGAAATCGAACGAGCCGTGGATGCCATCCGCCAACAAAAATCGCTGGGCGAAACGTGGCGCTTCGTGAGCGTAGCCTTGGCCGAACCGAGCCGGCCGTCGATTGTGGCCTACCAGGCTGGAGACAGGTTCGATCGAGTGGCGGCGGCTCTGGTCATGGATACGGCAACCGGCCACGCGTTCGAGGCGCTCGTCGATCTCTCCACGGGCGACGTGACAAAATACGACCCGCTCGCCGCGGGCTTACAGCCGCCGATCATGCTCGATGAGTTCGTCGAATGTGAGGCGGCCGTGAAACGATCAGCAGAGTTCCGCTCCGCCTTGGCGAAGCGAGGCATCAGCGACGTGGAGCTGGTGATGGTCGATCCGTGGTCGGCCGGCATGTACGGAACGGAATTGCCGGAAGACCACGGCCGGCGTTTGTCTCGGGCACTCTGCTGGGTGCGGAGCGAACCCGGTGACAACGGCTACGCCCGTCCATTGCAAGGCATCGTGGCCGTCGTCGATCTGCACAAAATGGAAGTGCTTCGAATCGAAGACTATGGCGTCGTCCCGCTGCCGCCAACCAGCGGCAATTGGGCACGCGAGTACCTGCCCGAACCCCGGCACGACCTTAAGCCGCTTCTGGTATCAGAGCCCGAGGGACCGAGTTTCACGGTCAGCGGTTATGAAGTGAGCTGGCAGAAATGGAGATTTCGCGTCGGCTTCACGCCGCGCGAAGGTCTGGTGTTGCACACGGTCCGCTATCGGGATCAGGGCCGGGAGCGTTCGATTCTCGATCGTGCCAGCATCGGCGAGATGGTCGTGCCTTATGGCGATCCCAATGAGAGCAGCTATCGCAAAAACGCCTTTGACATCGGCGAATTCGGCATCGGCACGATGGCCAACTCGCTGGTCATGGGCTGCGACTGCCTGGGCAACATCCACTACTTCGACGCTCATTTGTGCGACAGCCGCGGCCGGCCAGTCACCATCAAGAACGCCGTTTGTCTGCACGAAGAAGACGCCGGCCTGCTCTGGAAGCACACCGACTGGCGCACGGGCCAGAGTGAAACTCGCCGCAGTCGCCGGCTGATCGTTTCATTTATCGCCACGGTGGGCAACTACGAGTACGGCTTTTTCTGGAACTTTTATCAGGACGGCACGATTCAGTGCGAGGTGAAACTGACCGGCATCGTCAACACGACGGCACTCGTGCCCGGTGAAGATTGCCAGTTCGGCACCGAGATCGCCCCGCGATTGAAGGCGCCGTTCCACCAGCATCTATTCGCGGCGCGGCTCGACATGGCGGTCGACGGCGAGGGGAACTCAGTCGAGGAGGTCAACACGGTGGCCGTCTCGCCCGGCGCCGAAAACCCCTATGGCAACGCCTTCCGGGCCGAGGTAACACCACTGCGAAGCGAGCTCGCCGCACAACGCCAGGTCAACGGTGCCGCCGCCCGCTTCTGGCGGATTGTAAACCCAAACCGGAGCAACCGATTGAATAAGCCTGTCGGCTATCGGCTGCTTCCCGGCGAAAACTGTCCGCCTCTCGTGCAGCCTGATGCGGCCGTCATGAAACGGGCAGGCTTCATCGCACATCAGTTGTGGGTAACGCCCTATGACGCAGCCCAGCGATTCGCCGCGGGTGATTACCCGAACCAACATCCCACGGGCGACGGTCTGCCGCGTTGGACAACCGCCGACCGCCCCCTCGAGAACACCCCGCTCGTCGTCTGGTACGTGTTTGGCCACACGCACGTGCCGCGTCCAGAAGACTGGCCCGTCATGCCGGTGGCATCGCTTGGCTTCTCACTCAAGCCCGATGGCTTCTTCGATCAAAGTCCGGCGATGGACGTGCCGCCGTCGAGCTAGCCCGCATTGCGCACCGCCTACGCTAACCCGAAGCGCAAGTTTTGATGTTGCGCTTTTGTCTGCCGCGGAGCGGCAAAGGAGTGTAGCCGCGGGCGCAAACCCGCGGAAAACGTGGCAAATACCGGATGAAGCCGCGGAGCGGCGACGTAATGCCAACCGTGGTGCCTCCGCCGCCGCTCCGCGGCTTCGCCAACGCGCGGCACGCTGTACCGCGGGCTTCGCCCACGGCTAAATTCCGAGCGCCGCTCCGCGGCGGATATGGAAATGCGCAACATCAAAAAGCGGAAGCGAGGATGGGCAAACAGTTTACCTCGCTTGCGCTTCGGGTTAGTGTCGTGCGCGCTGTCGCGCGGCTACGGGGACGAATGCGCAATGCGGGCTAGACGAAGAGCGGCCCCTGAATTCGTCGCGCGCCGGCGCTTAGAAGCTCGCTGGCCCCACCCATACAAAAAGAAAGGTCGCTTCGCGACTGAGCAAAGCGGCGATGAATCGCCGCACTCCAAAGGCATCATTCACCATTCAAACCGAGTATGAGCTCGCCTAGGTCAGCCCGTTTTTTCGACGCGTCTTTTTCAAGGGCCTTGGCCTGTTGGTTGAGCGATTCAAGCTCGTCTTCCTGAGTAGTAAGCTTGCGCAGGTAGCGGCCATAGAGCTCGCTGCTCTTGTCGACCTCGCTCAGGTTGGCGCGGATACGCGCTTGTTCGGCCGTAATCTCACGCACCTGCTTCTCAACGATTTCCCGCTTGGCAATGAGATCGGCAAGCGCTTGCTGCCTCTGCGAGACTTCAGTGAGCGCCTGCTTGACTGGTTCGCTTACGAAATTTGCCTTCAGCAAGAGCTCCACTCGGTCGCCGAGATCGCGCACGGCGACGTCCTCGCGTGTTGTGCGCTTTTCCTCAACGGTCAACTCAGCCGGCTTGCCTGGCTCAGCTTCGACCGAGAAACGATAGATGCTCCTCGTCTTTTCCGCCGGCGTTTGTGGCGACTCCAGCTTCCATTGAGCATCGATCGGTTGTTCAATCAGCACACGTTTGGCGGCGTCGCCCGAGTTTTTAACGATGTACTTGTGCTTCCGCCGCTGTTCGTGCGTGACCAGCGCGACGCCCTTGGCGATCCGCACGCTCACGAGTTGCTCGAGCGACGGCACGCTTTCGTCGGAGATTTCCGTTTCCAAATCCAGCGCATAGCTCACCAGCCGTTTGCCGCCGGGCGGCAGATCCAAGATGCGCGCGTTGCCGGCATAAACGTTGTCGTCAAATACCGTGATGGGGCCTTGCATCAAGTGCAGGGCAGTCAAATTGGTGAGCTCCAGCGCGTTGAGCGGGTGCCGCCGATGGGCCTGTGGGCTGTAGAGAGACACTTTTTCAGCGGCCACCGTTTCGTTTACGATCGGCAACATGGCCGATTTCTGCCGCGCGAGCGTGACCGGTATTTTGATGACGTATTGAAACAACTCGCCGACGTCTCCCGCCGAAGCCGCCGACGTCACACCTTGGCTGGGGTCAAGTGGCGCCGGGGCTGGGCTGTCCGCGCCGCCCGCCAGCATGCCGCTAGCCATTCCGCCTCCGCCCATGCCACCCATCCCACTCATGCGCGACCTGCCTTGCTCGCCGCCGAACGTCGAAGAAGCCAGCTTGGCGCGGAATTCCGCGTCACTGGCCGCCAGGTCTTGATCGTGCGTTTGCGGGCGCAGGCCCGCAAACAGTTCGGGTTGCACCTTGGGCCGGTAGACAAACAGCGACTGATAAAGGTCCATCACGAACGAAATGGGCCGGCCGCTGACCAGCGTCAGCGATACGTCGTCCCAGTCTTCTTCCGTCGTGTTGTCCACGATTGCCCAACCTTGCAGAAACGGCTTCTCACCCTGTCTCAACACGAGGCGGTAGCTGGTCTTCCAGATCGGCGACTCCTGAATGTACGCCACCCGCACCTTACGCTTGCCGTCGCCTTGGAAGCTCAGCGTCACCTGCTTTTTTTCGACCGCCTGGTCGGCTGCCAGAATCTCCAAGGCGCGGCGAAGTTCTTCATCGAGCTTTTCGTTGAGCAGCTTGATCCGCCGCACGTTGTTCAGTCGAATGCTTGCCAGGCCGTCGGCGGTAAGTAAGTTGAGCGTCTTGACCTCGACGGTCCGGTCGTCGATCCGCTCTTCATTTCGCTCGACACCCACGATCACGCCCTCCGCCGGCTCGGGCGTCTCGACGCGCACACGCTCGCCCCGGATTTGCGCCAGCAGGTCGGCCAGCGACGGTTCCCCGGCCAGGTCGATGCGAAACGTCTCCAGCGTCCGAGTCAGCGGCTCCTTCGACGCATAGGTGACCGGTGCGATCGTGCCACCGCCAAAATCCTGCAAAACCATGCTCTGCAAGAGGTCGTTGACGTCGTCGGTTTTGAATTTGAGCTCGAGCTGCACGTTGCCCTCCACGTCGGCCAGCCGCTCGAAAAAGCCGACGCCCGAGTTGAACAGCACCACGCGCCGCAAGGGTACGCCGGAAGGTTCGTCCGCCGCGCAAACCACGGCAATTGCTACAAACAGCAACCCGGTAACGAGGAATCGCTCGACGCCCCGAAGACTAAAGTGAATACGCATGACTCTGTTCCTCCGCGAAGATGGCGACGTGGCCCGGACGGGCCGAAAGGATCGCCGGCACCTGCGATTGTAAGCTCCACCGCGCCGCCTTGCACCTGCTGGTTGCTGCTTGCGGCGAAAGTGTTTCGGCGCTAGGCTGTATAAGCTTCCACCACGAAGGGAGGATACTCATGTTTCGCATTGCCGCGTTGACGATTGTTGGCAGCATGCTTACCTCGCTTAGCCCAGCGCGGGGTGACGACCAGGCACGGCCGGAAGGAAATCGGCCCGATAACGAACAGCGGTTTGAAGAAGCGCTCGGCCAAGGTGCGACGCTCGATTTCGACGAGGTGCCGCTCACCGCGTTAATTGAGTATTTTCGCGAGGCCACGAAGCTCGACATCGTGCTCGACTCTAAAGCGCTGGTCGATGCGGGTGTTGGTACGGACGCCCCCGTGTCGATTCACGTTAGCAACGCGAGCTATAAGACCGCGCTGAGGCTCGTGCTCGATCAGCTCGATCTGACGTGGGTTTATCGCGGCGAGGTTGTGCTGGTGACCAGCAAGACGGAAGCCGAGGGAATGCTGACGACAAAGTTCTACGACGTGCGCGATCTGCTCGAGGATCCGGAATCGCCGTCGCGTGATTTTGCGGCGTTGATCGACCTCATTTCAACCTGTGTCGCGCCCACGACCTGGGACGAGGTGGGAGGTCCGGGCGCCATCAAGGCGTTGAAAGCGCGCCGCCTGCGCGTTCTGGTCATCAGCCAGACTGTGGAGGTGCATGAAAAGATTGCCTCGCTGCTGACCGAATTACGCAGCTTGGCTGGCAGTGTTGGCGACCGATCGGCGGCAAGCAAGCTTCGTCGTGGATATGGACCGACCGGCCGAAGACGCGAAACGCGTTCGGCGCGGGCTTATGCCGCTGCCCCAGAGTGGTCCGTACCGCGAGTGCATGAATAGCTGGTGGTTATGACAAAGCGGGCGGGCTGCACTCAGGGAGGATGGGCTTCCTAGCCCGTCACCTCGCTTGGTGACGGCCTGGGAAGGCCATCCTCCAATAACTTAGTTGCCCGTAAAGAAAGGTCGCTCCGCGACGGAGGAAAGCGGCGATGAATCGCCGCACTCCAAAGGCGCTGCTCTTGAGCGGCGGGGCAGGATTGGGAAGAATGAGGCCACGTCGATTCGTACAAGGAGCGAGGTATGGCCAACTTTGCCGTGATTTTGCCGGCTGCGGGGGCGAGCAGCCGATTCAAGGACAAGAACTACAAGAAGCCTTTTGCACCGCTGGCCGACCGTGCCGTTTGGCTGCACTCGGCCGAGCGTTTTTTGCACCGCCAGGACGTGAAGCAGCTCATCCTGGTCATCTCACCCGATGACCGTGAGTATTTCGATTTCAAATTCTCGTCGAACGTGGTCATTCTGGGCATTGAAGTGGTCGAAGGGGGTAAGGAACGGGCCGATTCCATTGAACGGGCCTTGGCCCGCGTGAAGAGCGACGTCGATTTCGTTGCTGTACACGACGCCGCGCGGCCCTGTATCGCCGACGAGTGGATCACGCGCGTGTTCGACGCCGCCGAAAAGAGTGGGGCGGCCATCCTGGCGTTGCCTGTCGCGGCCACGCTCAAGCGGGTCAAGGCGAACACCATCGTAGAGACCGTCTCCCGCGAAGGGTTGTGGGAAGCGCAGACGCCGCAGGTTTTCCGCCGGCAGTTGCTGCTCGATGCTTACGCCAAGCGTGGGAACTTTCAGGCCACCGACGACGCTCAGCTTGTCGAGCGGCTCGGCCAGCCGGTGACCGTCGTGCAAGGCTCACCGATCAACATGAAGATCACCACGCAAGAAGATTTGCGGCTGGCCGAGCAGGCGCTCAGGGCAATGCCCAAACCCAAGTTCAAAGGCGCCGGTCACCCTTTTGCCGACGACGACATGTGGCGTTAGCCGCGATTGAGGCAATCGATCAACTGACGCAGGCGGCCGAGGTTGCGGCGATTGAA
>DASSFG010000415.1:0-3230 GCA_035694685.1 Pirellulales bacterium | reverse complement strand
TCCCACCCGACGACTTGAAACGAGACCCGGCGCGCCCTCGCAGGCAATGGCAATCGGCTCATCTGTCTGGCGTGCGTCGACCGATGCCGGCATGAACACAAAGTACCGCTCGTGGCCCGATATTTGATTCGATTTTACGGCAAGAAACGGGGCGGACGTCGCACCGGATCGAGCCTGGTGGCGAAGCTTGGTTCGGCGGGCTTTTGTGCTTTGGCGCTGGCCATTGGCTGTGTGGCCTTGGGGCGAATCGTCGTCGGACTGGCCATTCCCGAGGTGCGCGCTAATCGCGATTTCGTCGAGCAAGCGGCCCGGTTGATCGACAAGCGGCTCGATCAACAGCCGTCGCGCGACGGCGCTCTGTTCGCGCCTCGCTTCCGCTTGCAATTCACGGCGCAAGGCCGCACCCACACGCCGTGGGCCATGTACGACGTCACCGATCTGCACACGCGCGACCGTGAGCGTAGCGAGGAACTGCTGGCCCGGTTCGAGGTAGGCCGGGAATATTCCTGCTGGTACGATCCGCGCAATCCCGACCGCGTCGTCTTGGCCCGCGGCTATACCTGGTTCACCTGGCTGATGCTGGTGGTGCCGGTGCCGTTCATCGCCGTTGGCATCGGCGGTTTGTCATATTTAATCTGGAGTTGGGGCAAGTCGACCGAGCGCCGCGCCATTCTTTCTCAAGAATCCGCACGACGCGAACAAATCGAGTTGACCGGCCAGGCCCCGCCTTTTCCCGCTGTGCCCAGTCCAGGCGACGTAACGGATAGTCCGGGCACCACGCTCTCCTTTCGCCTCCCTGCGGCGGAGCCGCGTTGGAACCTGCTCGGTCTGTTCGTACTGTTCATCGTCTGGAACAGCATCGTCGCCATCTTCGCTTGGATGGCCATCGACGGCTATCAGCGCGGCAGCCCCGATTGGTTGCTCGCCCTGCTGGTGGCCCCGTTCACCTTGGCCGGCGCTGGGCTGGCGGTGTTGTTCATTCGCCAATTGATCGTGGCCGGTGGCGTGGGACCGACCATCGTCGAAATCTCGGAACACCCGCTTTATCCCGGCGGGAACTTCGAACTGTTCATCGACCAATCGGGCAAACAAAGCGTTAAGCGTTTCCGAGTGCTCTTGGTGTGCGAAGAAGAGGCGACCTATCGTCAGGGCACCGATGCCCGCACG
The DNA here is from genome assembly GCA_035694685.1 of Pirellulales bacterium. Taxonomy (GTDB): domain Bacteria; phylum Planctomycetota; class Planctomycetia; order Pirellulales; family JAICIG01; genus DASSFG01. The sequence goes on along the minus strand of DASSFG010000415.1, from coordinate 2,063 downwards.
GCCACGCGGCGCGTTTACGAACACGAAGTTTACTGCCACGAAGTGCCCGAAGGCCAACCGGGCACCCGCTTGCAGATGCGAGCCGAGTTAGAGATACCCGCCTCGTCGATGCACTCGTTTCGCTCGCCGCACAACAAAGTTTCCTGGAAGCTGATCGTAGGCGGCGAGGTCTCGCGGCTCGGTGAATTCGAGCGCAGTTTTCTGCTGCATGTCTATCCCTGCCGCTTGGAGAGCCGCGTGGCATGAACGACGGTTCGGTCCGCATCCTGCTTGAAGGCAACCGCCGCGTTTATCAGCCCGGCGACGTCCTTTCAGGCGAATACCAGGTCGATTCCCTGCGGTGGATCGAACCCGCCGCGGTCGAAGTGTCCGTTTTGTGGCATACCGAGGGACAAGGAGAAGAAGATCTGGCAGTGCACTATTTCGAGCGGATCGACACGCTCGATCAGGCCGGCACCGACTTTCGCCGGCCGCATCGGTTCAGTACGAGCCTGCCCCACAGCCCGCTCACCTATCAAGGCGTGATCGTCAAAATCCATTGGTGCGTGCGCGTGCGGGTGTTTTTGCCGCGGGGCAAAGAGTTGGTCGGCGAAGCTCCGTTTCAGCTTGGCACACTCCCTCCGGCCCGGTTGGCAACGCCGTCGGGCGCCTTGCGGCGTTCGGACGAAGAACTGCCAACCGAGACCGACCTCGGCGGAGGGTTTTAATTGTGAATTCCGCACCCTCGCAAAACAATCCCTTCAGCACGCGATACACGCGGCCGGACGCCATGGCGTTCGAATTCGACCAGCACGAGAACGAAGGAACGCTCATCGCCCGGTTGCGAGAATTCGGCTGGTGGGGCCAGATCGTAGGTCCGCACGGCAGCGGCAAGTCGACGTTGTTGGCGACACTCGTGCCGGCCCTTGAGGCGGCCGGCCGTGAGGTGCAATTTATCGCCCTGCACGAGGGCGATCGCCGCTTGCCACTGACACCCAGCCAGTGGCAGGCATTGTCGAGCGAGAGCCAATTGGTCGTCGACGGCTACGAGCAACTCGGCCGGATCGCGCGGTGGCGCGTGAAGCGACATTGCCGTCGCTGTGGGTGCGGCCTGCTTGTCACTTCGCACCGTGACGTGGGGCTGCCCACCCTGTGGACAATGAATCCGCGGCTCGAGTTAACCGTCGCCATCGTCCGCCGGCTTTTGCCGCCAGGCGACATCCACATCGACGATCGTGACGTCGAGGCTGTTTGGCGCGTCCACGCAGGAAACCTGCGTGAAACGTTATTCAGGCTGTACGACTTATATGAGCAGCGCCGGTCCGGCGGGGGGTGATTCCAACTTGGCCGCCGGCGACTTACCCTCAAACGTGACCTAGCTTTGCTGTGGGGCGGCGTTCCTCGCGTACGCTTCGCGCTTGGTGCGGGTTAAACCGGATAAGCGGCACAACCTGCACAATCGTAATTCTTCACCAAATTAACAACAAACCTCAAAAAATGATTGACAGTACGTTGGCGGAGCTGTCTGATGAGAAGAACGAGCAAATTGACTCAAGTTTCGGGTGCCGCATGAATCGACGAATGATCCGCATGGGCCTGTCGGCTGCCACGCTGGTGGCGGCGGTTGTGGCCGTTCCCGCCGAGAGCCACGCTATTTTCCACTGGTTTAGCCGCTGCTGCGGCGGTACCACGCCGACCTACGGCACGACGCCCCTGTATGGAGCGCCGGCGGCCGATCCTTGCTGCGCCCCGCCGCAAGTCACGCAAACGGCCAGCTACGTGCCGCAGACCTGCTATCGCACGCAATATGTCAACGTGCCGGTGACCACCTATCGGCCGATTCAGGGCCGCGATCCCTGCACCGGTTGCCCTGTCACCTGCATGCGGCCCACCACGACCGTCGTTCAACAAGCCCAGCTCGTACCCTACACCACCTACCGCATGGTGCTTTCGAACCCGTGCTGTGGCGCCGCGACGCGCACCATACCGGCTTACACCTCCGGCTACTTGCCGTCGGCGAATTCGACCGTCACGTACGCCGCCGGCAGTTCGTGCTCGGGTTGCAGCGCGGCCGCGCCGACGAC
>DASSFG010000414.1:0-4701 GCA_035694685.1 Pirellulales bacterium | reverse complement strand
TCCGCTCTTCGTCGCGCATTCCTCGGGAGACGGTTTCGCAGAGCAATTGTGACATAGCCTACTCCTTTTTGTTGCTGCCTTCAGCAGAATTATACTTCAAAGCGGTGCGCTTCCCTAGTAGATTCGGAAACCGTCGCCCATCGTGAGAAGGTCGGTTATGATGACGCGCAGAACGTTTCTGCCGCCGGACGTATCGTGCCGCTCGCCAGCCTGACATCTTACAACTTGGAGCAACCATCATGCGAGAAACACACTTGACCTTGCCGGAGCTAGGGCTGATTGCTGCAACGCGCGGCGCGCTTGGAGCAGGCATCGGGCTATTGCTGGCCGACCGTTTGACGGACGAGGAGCGCAAAGCCGTGGGCTGGACACTCGTGGCGGTCGGCGCGATCACTACGGTGCCGCTCGTTCTCGACGTGCTGGGCAAACGCAACCCGCGTGAGTGCCCGGTCGAAACGGCCTGAAAGCGGTTCGCTTGCCGAGTGGGAGTGCCCGTGTCCCTCGTGGTGCGAATGGCCTCGCTCTTCGAAATACGCCAGTAAAGCTGCCAAGGCAACCCCGGCGATCAACGCCGCCGACAACACGACGCGGTCGTGAGAGTGAAATTGCAGCTCCGGCAGCAGATCGCTGGTGGCAATACAGAGAAACGCCCCCGCGGCAAAGGCCAACACCGAACCGGTAACGTGCCAGCCTTCGGCCATCGTCTGTTCGGCCACCAGGTTATAGGCGCAGGCGCCCAAGGGAACGGCCGTAGCATAGAGGGCGTTCACAAGATGACGCATGCCACTAGAACGGCCCGCCACGGCCATCAACGTGCCCAACGTCAGTGAGTCGAAGGGCTTGTGCAGGGCAATGACCGCGAAGACCACGATGCCGGCCAGACCGACGTTCTCTTCCGCTTCGGCCCGTACACTGGCGGCGAGCGCCATGCCGTCGAGGGCGCTGTGCAGGGCCAGCCCGGCGAAGGCTGCCTGCCAGGTCAATCGCATCGGCGCCTGGCCCTGGCCGTGATGATGATCGTGCCCGGCGTGGTGCTCGTGGTCACAATTAGGGGCGGTATCGGCCGGAGCGTCGTGGTGATGAAAGTGAAAGACGCGTTCCATGAAGAACATGAACAAGAAGCCGCCCAACAGGCAGTAGACCGGCGCGTTGACGTTGGGCTCCCACTCGTAGATGGCGTGTGGCAGCAGGTTGAGCAGCCCGACGCCGAGCATCGCTCCGCCGACAAAGCTCATGGCCACCTGTAGGCGCACGTGCGTCAGCCGCACCCAATGCGTTACGACGCCGCCCGCGAGCGAGGCGAAAACGATGAAGAAGCAGTAGATCGTTAACAACCAGTAGGGCGACATGGGGCCTAGCGTAGCGACTTTGTCGCGCTCGCGACAGTGCCAACGCCGCAACGAAGGGTAAAATGGACCCATGCGTGCTTGCGTTCAACGCGTTTCAGAAGCGAAGGTCATGGTTGATGGCGAGGTCGTCGGTCAAATCGGCCGGGGATTGCTCGTGCTGTTGGGCGTGGCCGCGGACGATGGCGATGCCGACGCGCACTGGCTTGCTGAAAAAATTGCCGGCTTGCGCATCTTTGAAGACGAGGCCGGAAAAATGAATCTGTCGCTGCTGGAAACGGCGGGCGCGATGCTCATCGTGAGCCAGTTCACATTGCTGGGTGACTGCCGGCGCGGTCGCCGCCCCAGCTTTATCGCCGCCGCTCGCCCTGAAGAAGCCGAGCGGCTCTACCAGGTGTTTGTCGAAGCAGTTCGAGCCGCCAACGTTGAAGTCGCCACCGGACGTTTCCGCAGTCACATGCAAGTCAGTCTCGTAAACGACGGCCCCGTGACCTTGATTGTCGAGAGTAAATGACGCGATCCTTGAAACGCCCTTCCTTCGGACGTATCTTGATTCCTTCAGGATCTTCAATGCACATTTCTCCCAGAGGGCCGCTATGAGTCACGGGGACGACTCCCTGCAATCGCTGCGTGAGGCGGTCGCCTTGTCGCCTGCCAACGTTCCCTTGCGCCGGCATCTCGCCGAGACCCTGCTCAAGAACGGCCGCGCCGGCGAGGCGGAGGCAGAGTATCGCCAGGCGCTCTCTTTGGCGCCGCACGATATGCCTACCCGGCTGGGACTGGCGCGGGCTTTTTTCCAGCAAGGGAAAGAAAGCGCCGCGCTGGTTATCGTCGAAGACCTGATTAAAGAACGTGAGCCGCCCGGCGCGGCTCACGTGCTCTATGCCCGCTTGCTGTTGAGAGCGGGTGAAGTCGAGCGGGCCGTGGCGCAGTACAAACTGGCTGTGGAGATCGACCCGGCCGTGGCCGACGCCGAATTGGCAGGCCGGCTAGGTGTCGATGCCGACAGCAGGTCATCGGTTGTCGATGGCCGCGTGCGCGAGACGTGGGATACCGGTTCCAGCGCGCCGCTGGAAAGCCTGGAGCGTCCCACCACCACCTTTAACGAGGTCGGCGGCATGGACGCGCTGAAGGAAGAAATCCGTCTCAAGATCATCTATCCCTTGACCCATCCGGAGATCTACCAGGCGTACGGCAAGGCGATTGGCGGCGGTATCCTCATGTATGGGCCGCCGGGCTGCGGCAAGACGCACCTGGCTCGCGCCACGGCCGGCGAGATTAAGGCCGGCTTCATGGCGGTCGGCATCAACGACGTGCTCGAGATGTGGACTGGCAGTAGCGAGCGCAATCTGCACGAACTGTTCGAGCAGGCCCGTCAGAACCGTCCCTGCGTATTGTTTTTTGACGAGGTCGATGCGCTGGGAGCGCGTCGCTCGGATTTGCAACACACCACGGCCCGGCAGCTCATCAACCAGTTTCTGGCCGAACTCGACGGCGTGCAGGCCTCGAACGAAGGCGTGCTGATCCTGGCGGCCACCAATGCGCCCTGGCACCTCGATCCGGCATTCCGTCGACCGGGCCGCTTCGATCGCGTGTTGTTCGTGCCGCCGCCCGATGCGGCAGCGCGGGCAGCCATTCTGCGCATCCTTTGCCGCGGCAAGCCGGTAAGTGACATCGACTTCAACCATCTGGCTAAGAAGACCGACAACTTTTCGGGCGCCGATCTGAAAGGCGCCGTCGACGTGGCGATTGAGAACAAGCTGCGGCAGGCCATGAAAGAGGGTGTGCCCAAGCCGCTGACGACGGCCGACCTGCTCTCCGCGGCCCAGACTGTGAAACCGACCGCGCGCGAGTGGTTTTCCACCGCCCGCAACTACGCGCTCTACTCGAACCAAGGCGGCATTTACGACGACATTCTCAAGTTTATGAAGCTGGGATGAGCACCCATCTGGCACGAGCGCAGATGCTGATCGATCGCTCGCGCTACGAGCAGGCGATCGGCGAGATACAGCAGCATTTGGCGGAAGACCCCAACAACCCTGCCGTCCACGCACAGCTTGCGCTCTGCCTGAGCGAGCTCAAGAAATATTCCGAGGCTACGGAAGAAGCCCAGCTTGCCATCCACTTGGGGCCCGATCAACCGTATCCGCACTATGCCTTGGCTGAAGTGTTTTATGCCCGAAATCGCCTGAAAGAGGCCCTGGCCGCGATCGAAGAAGCCGTTCGTCTCGATCCGGAAGACGTTCATCACTGGTGGCTGATGTCGCGCATCCACTTCGGAGCTTCGCGCTGGCGACCTGCCCTGGAAGCGGCCGAGACAGGACTGGCGATCGATCCCGAAAACGTGGCTTGCAACAACTTGCGGGCCATGTGCCTGGTGAAGCTGGGCCGCAAGGCCGAGGCCGGCGCCACGATTGCAACCGCGCTGGCCCGCAACCCAGAGATCGCGCTCACGCACGCCAATCAGGGCTGGACGTTGCTCGAACAGCGGCAACCCCAAAAGGCGATGGAACATTTTCGCGAAGCGCTGCGCATCGATCCCGAAATGGAATGGGCGCGGCTGGGCATCGTCGAGGCCATGAAGGCGCGTCACGGCATTTATCGCTGGATGCTGATGTGGTTTTTCTGGATGTCGCGGCTGCCGACGCGCTGGCAGTTTGGCGTGGTGATCGGCGGTTATTTTGGCATGCAGTACTTGTGGGGCCTGGAAAAGACGCACCCGCAGTGGTCTGTGTGGATCACGCCCGTCTGCGTCGTGTACTGCGTGTTTGCCTTGATGACCTGGATTGCCGATCCCTTGTTTAATCTGCTGTTGCGGCTGAATCGCTTCGGGCGTCTGGCGCTTTCGCGCGAGCAGGTCGTCGCCTCGAACTGGTTGGGGCTGACGCTGGCGGCGGCCATCGGCATGCTCGTCTGGTGGCTCCTCTCGGGCCGTGGCGACGCTTTCTTTGCCGCTTTTGCGTTCGGTCTGCTGTGCATACCGGTTTCAGCCATTTATCGCTGTCGGCCGGGCAAGCCCCGCTTGCTGATGGCATCGTTTACCATCGCTTTGGCCGCCGTCGGCATGGTGGTTTTTCTACCGACGATGATCGTGCCCGACGCCTGGTACGGCGCGTTCTTCGTTTCGGCCTCGATGAGCTGCCTGAAGCTGTTTAATTGGGGCGCCATCGCCTGCCCTTGGGTAGCGAACGTGTTGATCGCCATGCCGGCACGACGTTGAGCGGTTGAAGCCGACTTGGTAGACACGCGGAAGAAAGTATGCTCCGCGAGCGGTGGCTGGGGCAGAGCTTAGCCATGCAGGATCCAAAAGACCGATTTGGCGTTGCGGCCAAGCGATGCCCCGGAGCACCGCCCA
>DASSFG010000413.1:0-3696 GCA_035694685.1 Pirellulales bacterium | reverse complement strand
GCGGCGGTGTATCACGACGTGCTCGACCGCCTGCCCGATCCGAGCGGACTGCAATACTGGACACAGTTGCTCGACAAGGGCACAGCCGTCAGCGCGGTGGCGCAAGCGATCGCCCATAGCGACGAGTACTACGCCAACTTCGTTATCAAGCCCGACTATCTCAAGCTGTTGGGCCGCGCGGCCGATCAGTCAGGCGTGACCTATTGGACCGGCCAGATGCACAACGGGCTGACCGATCAGCAGCTCGAGGCCGGCTTCATCGCTTCGGACGAGTTTTTCGCCAAGGCCGGCGAAAACTTCGACCCCGCACCCGACGCCGACGACACCGCAGCTACCGACACCGACCACAACACCGACTGGATCGACGCCGTCTACAAGCTGCTCTTGGGCCGCAATGCCGACAGCGGCGGCGAGCAATTCTTTAACAGTCAATTGAACGCCGGCGTCACGCGCGGCGACGTTGCCCTGCGTATCGCCAACAGCGCCGAGAACGACACACAGCTTATCAACGACGACTACTTCCACTACCTGGGCCGCGCCGCCGATCCGCGCGGGCTGGACTTCTGGCTCGGGCAATTTGCCGCCGGCCAGACCAACGAAGACGTCATCGCCGGCTTCACCGGCTCGGCGGAGTATTACAAAGAGCACACGAGCTAAGGAAAACGTTTGCTTGGCAATGGCGGCACCGACCAGCAGGTCATTGCGCAGTTGCTTTCGTCCGACGAATACTTTGCCAAGTCGCAAGTCTGACGGCCATCGTCATAGCAAGCTATGCTGCGTGTAGCCGGTCTTGCCGCTCGGCGGCGGGAAGGCTCGACACGGCCGCGTGTACGATCTGCGTGCCGGGAGCGTTCACTTCCATCCAGATTGTCTCCAGGTCGCCCAGCGCATTGAGCACGGCCGAGCGCCGCTCGGGCGGCACGAAAAAGAGCACGAAACCGCCCCCGCCGGCCCCCAGCAATTTTCCGCCCAAGGCGCCGGCCTCAAGGCCGCGGCGATAAATGGCGTTTATTGTTTCGTTCGAGATCGACGCATCGAGGGAGTTCTTCAGCACCCAGCCTTCGTGCAGCAACCGGCCGAACTCCGCCAGGCTTTTCCCGCCCGCCAGAATGGAATAGGCGTCGTCCACCATCCGCCTCATCTGTTTGAGCTGGGGGAGGTTCTTATCGATTTTCTTGACCTGGCTGGAAGCCACCTGGCTGGCGCGACGGCGGATGCCGGTGAAGACGATCAGCAGGTGCTGCTCGAATTCGTTCTTGCGATCGGCGGAGAGCGGCACACGGTGCACGACGATGTCGCGTGTCGTGCGAAACTCGATCAGGTTGAAGCCGCCCATCGCCGCGAACGTCTGGTCCTGGCAGCCGACCGACTCTTTCAAGACTTCGCGTTCCAGCTCGATCGCCTGGTAAGCAAGGTCGAGAGGATGTACCACACGCCCCTGAAAGGCATACAAGGCGTTGAGAGCACCGACGACAAAGCTCGACGACGTGCCCAAGCCGACCGAAGACGGCAATTCCGCCACGCAATCGAGCTCGATGTCTTTGGCAATGCCCACCCACCGCAAGCACTCGCGTAGCGGGGCATGCTCGATCTTTTCCAACTCGGAGACGCACTCGACCTGGCGATAGGCCAGGCGGATTGAATAGTCGAACAGCCGCGAATAAAAACGCGTGGCCGCCAGATACGTACACTTGTCGACAGCCGTGCCCAGCACCGCTCCGCCGTGCTGCGTGAAATACTCTGGATAGTCGGTTCCCCCGCCGAAGAAGCTGACCCGAAAGGGCGTTTTGCTGATGATCATGCCTTCACCTGCGAGAAAAAGTGCCGCCGGATGAACTCATCGGCCTGGGCGATGGTTTCGGGTGTGCCGATATCAAGAAACGGCGCCTGGCACCGCTCGACCTGCAAGCGAGCGCCGCCGGCCAGTAGTGCGGGGAACACGTCGCGTTCGATGCTCAGCGGCCTTTGGCGCGAAAATCGTTCGACCAGGCGACGACGCAGCAAGTAGACACCGGCATTGATCAGCCCCGCGCCCGGCTGCTTCTCGGCAAACTTGAGCAGTCGTCCGTCGCCCGCCACGTCGAGCCGGCCATAGCGTGAAGCGTCGGCAACGTCTAAGGCGATGACGACGCCGTCGATCGTGTCGTCGGCAAGCAGTTGCCAGGCGGACGAGAGATCGGCGAGCACCAGTGAGTCGCCGTTGACCATCACGAAAATCTCGGTCGAAGGATCGGCCGCTTGTGCGGCAAATGCCAAAGCGCCTCCGGTGCCCAAGGGCGTCGGTTCAAGCACCGTTCGTATCCGGCAGCCTTGCTCCGACCGCGTGGCAAAGTATTCCTCGGCCACCTCGGCCAAATGTCCGAGCGAAACGACGAACTGCGTCACGCCTTGGCCCTGCAGGTAGCGCACGACCCATTCCACGAAAGGAGCACCAGCGACCGGCGCCATCGGCTTGGGCAGGTCGGGGTACAGGTGGCGGATACGTGTGCCCAGTCCGCCCGCTAGAACGACCGCGCAGGCCGAGCTTGCGGAGTGGGCCAGCTTGGCCCACACGCGTCGCTGATTGACTTGGCGATGAATCGTGGCGCTGGCGTTCATTGATCTTGGCTCAATCGCATTCTTTGTACGTCGGGTGGGACGAGCCACCCAGAGGGTACCCGGAGTCCCACCATAACAATAGCGGTGGGACTCGCTTCGCTGGTCCCGCCCTACCCTACACCCCTAGCCCTACGCCGCTCGCCGCTGTTCCTCTTTCGCCAGCCAGGCGATGGTTGTCGTCAGGCCGTCCTTGAGCGGCGTCAGCTTCAATCCCGGCAATAGCCGGTGCAGCTTGGCGACGGAAAGGCATTTCGACCGCGCACCGACGTAACGCGACGTGTCGAATTGAATTCGGCGAAAATCGTAGCCCACCTCGTCGCAAATGAGCCGCGCAAAATGCCGGATGGCAAACTCCTCACCAGCGCCGATATTGACCACTTCGTTGCTCACTCGATCGGCCAGCTCCAAGGCGATGCGCGAAAAATCGTCGACGAACACCAGCTCGCGCGATTGATAGCCATCGCCCCACAGCACCACGGGCTCGCCGTGCAACTTGCCCCGCAGAATCTTGCGGATCAGGTCGAAAATAAAGTGCATCTGCCGGCCATCGGTGTGATAGCCGGTGCCGTAGAGCGTCGAGGGCACAAGGCACAGGTACTGCAAGCCAAATTGCCTGGCCAGTGCCGTCAGCCCGACGTAGAGCATGCGCTTGGTCATCGCGTAGGTGAACAGACTGTCGATCGGCTCGCCGGTGAGAAACCGGTCCTCGGTCAATTCTCCCTCGGGCGGATACGCGCAACTGGTGCCCATGGCGATCAGCTTGGCTTGCGGCTGCCGCGCCTGCCACCAGCAGAGTACGTTGGTGTTGATCTGCTGATTGATGATCCATTGCTCGCCCGGGTGCGTCAGACAGAAATCGCCGGCCTGGGTCCAGGCGGCCAGATGGTAGATCTGGTCGTATCGCACGCCGTCGAAGATCGCTAATGAACCCGCCTTCGTGAGGTCGCAGTTCTTCGAGCCTAACCGGACGACCTCGTCGCCACGCGCGGTAAGACGTGCGCACAACGAAGTTCCCAAAAAGCCGGTGGCGCCGGTCACCAACACTCGCATGGTCGGCGGCTACTCCTGAGGGTTGACGGGAAAGTAAAACTCGACGCC